>SYAR01000040.1 GCA_005787525.1 Rickettsiales bacterium | reverse complement strand
TAAAAAATTTTTAAAAACTTTTTTTCTTAAAAAAATTAATCAAAAAAATGATTCGTAAAAATTAAATGAAATTAATATTTAAACTCAACGAAAGCCCTTTTTCGTAGGTCTTGAAGATAATTTTTGATTGCCACTTCTGTTTTGCGATTAAAAATTTGATTTTTCACAAAATCATATTCCTTATCGCTTAATTTTAAATCATTTCTCTTATCGATTAATTTAAAAATATGCCAACCATCATCAAGTAAAATTGGTTTGGAATATTCGCCGATTTTAATTTTATCGACAGATTGATAAATTTTTTGATTCAGCTCCGACGCCCAAAACCAACTCGCATTTTGATTATTATCGCTTGATTTTAACAATAAAAAATTGCCAATAAAATTTTTAAAATTATCTTGCGAACGCAACTCTTCGTAAATTTTGTTAGCAAATTCTTGAGAATCTAAAGATTTTTCGATTACGAAATCTTGCAATAAAAATTTATCATTTTGCCCTTCAATTTTTTCTTTTTCGAGCCATTCTTTTATCTCGGAAATGCTAACGTGAAGCGAGGGTTTGATAACTTCTTGAAGAATTTTTTTCCAAATTAATTCGGTTTCGATTTGCTTTTGAAAATTAGCAAAATCCCAATTATTTATTTGTAAAAATAGCTTAAATTTTTCAAGATTTTTATAATTATTTTGTGCAAATTCTTGAATTTGAGAATCCAATTCGCCGGCATCAATTTCCATTTTATAAAATTTAGCTTTTTGGCGAATTAATTCTTCTTCGATCATTCTCTCAGTTACGATTTTATACCAAAAATCACGTTGATTTTTTTTATCAATTTTTAATTTTGAAGTCTTGACCAAGAAATTAAATCTTTCAGCAATTTCATCTTTAGTAATGATTTTATTATTGATAACAATTTGAGAAATTTGTTTCGGAGGAAGATTTTTTTGATTATTCATGGTAGTATTTTTAGCCAAAGAACTAAAGCTCAAAAGACTAAAAAATATTACCAAAAAATAGCGCATTATTTTTTTATTATAGAATTATAAAGACCGATGCCACGAACTAAATCAAGGGCTCGAGCGAGTTGATAATCTTTTTGATAAATATCAATATTCTCATCAGCAATTTTAGTTTTTTCTTTGGAAGATTTTGCGGTTTTTTCAATTGAATCTTGAATTTTAATTTCAATATGACCTTTTAAATCAGCCTCGGAATCGCGCTCCGAATCTTTTTGTTTTTCAATCGAAGCTTGAGTAAGTTCAATATCTGGTTCAATTCCCGTGGCTTGAATAGAGCGACCCGAAGGGGTATAATAAAGTGCCGTTGTCATTTTTAAAGCACCTTGATTATTTTCAAGAGGAATAACGGTTTGAACCGAGCCTTTGCCAAAAGATTTTGAACCCATAATAACCGCTCTTTTATGGTCTTGCAATGCACCTGCCACTATTTCAGAAGCCGATGCCGAGCCTTCATTTATTAAAACAACAATTGGCAAATTTGGCACTAAAAATTGATCATTTTCAGTTTGAAATTCTTTTAAAACTCCCGCTTTACCCTTAACCGAAACCACAACTTTTTCTTTATCGAGAAATCCTGCACTCACTTCAATTGCTTGATCAAGCAATCCACCGGGATTATTACGCAAATCAAGCACCAAGCCTTTAAGATTTTTTTCACCAATTTGCGTTTTTAATTTTTTTAATTCGGTTTGTAAATCCGCAAAAGTTCTTTCGGAAAAATTAGTAATTTTTATGTAAGCGACATCGTTGAAGCGATTTGATTTGACCGGTTTAATTTTAATAATGCGACGAATAATAGTTTTTTCAAGAGGCTCTTTTTCGCCCTTGCGATAGATTGTAAGCTTGACGGGAGAATTAACTTTGCCACGAATTTTTTTAACGATTTCATCAATTTTCATTGAATAAGTTGATTTGCCATCGATGCGAACTATGAAATCTCCAGATTTTATTCCGGCACGATAAGCTGGCGTATCTTCAATTGCCGAAACAACTTTTGCGACCGACATATCGGTGGTTATTTCAATACCAACGCCACCAAATTCACCTTTGGTGTGAATGCTCATTTCTTTTAAATCTTCGGCGTTTAAAAAAGAAGAGTGAGGGTCGAGAGAAGACAAGACCCCAGAAGCCGCAGCCTCAATTAATTGATCTTGAGTTTTTTCGTCAACATAATCTTTTTTTACGCGTTCGAGAACTTGACTCAAAAGATCTTCGGAATATTTATTTTTGATTGATTTAGAGCTTGTCCCTTGCATTTGAGCAAAGGAAACTGCTGAAAAAAATCCAGCAAATATCGACACAAAGACAATTATAGCGAGCTTTAAATTTTTCATATTTACGGATAATTAACTTGGTTGAAATTTTGGCTTATTTTTAGGAGCTAATTTTAAATTTAGCTAATGCCATATTCATCTTTAATTGCCTGAGTAACGTTGGCAGGCGGTTCATCTCCATAGGCTGAATAAAGAATTTTTCCGTATTTTTCGAGATGAATAATTTCGTCATTCAAAGCTTTTAAAAATAATTGAACTTTTAAACGTTCAACCAAAACATAATACCAAGCATTTCTTCCGGCATCAACCCCTCTTACTAAGTAAATATATTGTGCCAAAGCTCTTTTTTGTGGATCAACAGCCTTTTTAGATTTTTGCTCTTCAGCTATAATTTCGCTTTTAGACTCGATTTTAGATTCATCTTTAGCTTGATCGGTGCCGTTATTTTTATCAACTTGCGCTGAGGTAAAAGTTTTTTTCTTGCCAAATTTTTCTGCAAAAGTTGATTCTTTTTTAGTATTTTGTTCTGCCATAAATCAAAAATAAATGTTAAGATAAAGAATTTAAATGATGTTTTTTGTAATCTTTAATCCACCAATCATTGATTGGTTTTTTAGGACCACAAGGGCCATCTTGACTAGAAACGCAAGGACTCTTGATATCAACAACTTTGTTAGTACAAGATGTTAATCCGAAAAGCAAAAATATTATGATTAAAAAATTTTTCATTGGTTGTTTTAAAAATTTCTTGAAATATAATTTGAAAAAAGAATTTAAAAACTTAATTCACTTTGTCAATTTAAATTCAATTTTTTCTTTTGCAATTTATTTATTATATTTTTTAATTTTGAAAACTTTTCCTTACAAAAAAACATTAATAATTGGTCTCGGACTTCTTGGTGGATCGATCGCCAAGGCATTTAAAAAATATGATATTTCGCAAAATATTTTTGCTTTCGATATAGATATAGACGCCCTCGAACTTGCCAAAGAGCAAAAAATTATTGATAACACGACGCTTCTCGATGATGATTTGAAAGATTTTGATTTGATTGCGATTTGCGTTCCGCTTAATCAATATCAACAAATTTTTATCAAAATTAATTCCAAAATAAATCCGCAAGCTTTAATTTTTGATATTGGTTCGATTAAAAATTTTAAATTTAAAAATATTCCGCAAAATTTTGTGCCCAGCCATCCAATCGCTGGAAGTGTCGAGAGTGGATTTGAAAATTCCAACGAAGACCTTTTTTTTGGTAAAAAATTTCTGATTTGTAAAAATCAAAATAATATTTTTGAAGCTCAAAAGCTTTTTGAAATAGTTAAGCAAATCAAGGCTAATCCTGATTTTATTGAAGCCAAAAATCACGATGAAATTTATGCTTTAGTTTCGCATTTACCGCAATTTTTGTCATTTTTGACCGCCGAATTTTCTTTAAAAAAAATTGAAAATGATTTTTTTAAAAATGCTTTCCGCCTTGATAATTCAAACCCAGAAATCTGGAAAGATATTTTCGATTTAAATCAAAAATATTTGCAAATTTTTTATGAAGGATTTTTTGAAAATCTTGAAAATTATATTGAAAATTTAAAAAACTTTAAGATTGAAAAAACTTTGGAAGACCAAGATTTGCAAGGCTTTATCGATGATAAAATTATTTTTGAAAATTCAGCCGAACAATTTTTTGAACAAAATTTTGACGTAATTTTTTTCCGTTTTTTAATGGTATTGAGTTTTTTAAAAATTGATAAAATAAAATCTTTTAAAAACTATGGTGGACTTGGTTTTAAAGATTTTATTTCAATTATAAATATTGTAAAAATCGACCCCGTTAAAATTAATTTTTTGCTTCAAAAAAATTACCCAAAAATTACCAATTTTTTCAAAAATATTTCGTAAGAATTATGCAAGATAAAATCAATGAAATTCGCCCCTATCGAGCTATTAATCGTCGTAAATCTAAACAAATTTTTGTTGGCAATGTGGCAATTGGAGGCGATGCCCCAATTGTTGTACAAACCATGACCAACACTAGAACTACCGATGTTCAAGCCACTATTCGCCAAATTAATGAATGTCATGAAATTGGTGCCGAATTAATTAGAATTTCGGTGCCAGATCAAGAATCTTCGGAAGCTTTGGCAAAAATTATTCCACATTGTCCGGTGCCAATCATTGCCGATATTCATTTCCATTATCGTCGAGCCATTGAATCGGCAATTGCTGGAGCTAAATGTTTGCGAATTAATCCCGGAAATATTGGGTCAAATGATAAAATTCGCGAAGTGATAAAAGCCGCCAAAGATTATGGTTGTTCAATCCGCATCGGCGTTAATGCTGGCTCGCTCGAAAATGATATTTTGCAAAAATACAAAACTCCAACGCCGGAAGCCTTAGTTGAATCGGCTCAACGTCATATTAAAATTCTTGAGGATCATGATTTTTTTAATTTTAAAATTAGCGTTAAGGCCTCGGATGTTTTTTTAGCGGTTGCCAGTTATAAGGCTTTGGCAGAAGCTTGTGATTATCCTTTGCACATTGGTATTACTGAGGCGGGAAGTCTTTCCGCCGGAACGGTTAAATCGTCAATTGGGCTTGGAACTTTATTATGGCAAGGCATCGGCGACACAATGCGCGTCTCGCTTTCGGCCGATCCAAAAGAAGAAATAAAAGTCGCTTATCAGATTTTAAAAAGCCTCGGCTTGCGTCATCGCGGAGTTAATTTAATTTCATGTCCGTCTTGCGCGAGACAAGGTTTTGACGTTATTAAAACTGTCGAAGAGGTTGAAAAAAGAATCGAACATATCAAAAATCCGATTACGGTTTCAATTCTGGGTTGCGTCGTTAATGGTCTTGGCGAGGCGGCACACACCCAAATTGGCATTACGGGCGGTGGAAGCGATCGCCATAATGTTTATATTGATGGCAAGCCCAATCACAAAGTAAATAGTGAAGATTTAGTTAATCATATCGTTACTTTAATTGAAGATTTAGATAAAAAGAATTATAGTTAATTTTGGTTAACAAACATGAACTTTGATAAAAAAATAATTGATTATAATTTTTCCGCTAAAGTTAATGAATATAATTTAAAAGCTAATATTCAGAAAAAAGTTGCTAAAAAATTATGCAAAATTTTTATTGAAAATATTGATTTTAATAACATTAATAAAATTAAAATTCTTGATCTCGGAAGTGGTACCAGCTTTGTTTCCAGAAATATTTTAAAAAATATTGATAATTGCGAAATTTATGAGATTGATTTAAGCTTAAAAATGCTAAATAATTTTCAAAAAAACTCTAAAAAAATTACTAAAATTTGCGGAGATATTGAAAATTTACCTTTTGCGGAATTGAGTTTTGATGTGATTATTTCATCTTTTTCTTTGCAATGGATTGAAGATTTTGATAATCTTTTTAATAATTTACACACAATATTAAAACCGCGAGGAATTTTAGCTTTTTCAGTTCCCGACAATAATAGTTTTGAAGAATTAAAAGATTCACCATTTTCAATCAATAAAATGCCGGCAACTCAAGAATTGTCTAATATTTTAATAAAAAATCAATTTACTAAAAAAACCTTGATTAATGAAAAAATTTGTGAAAAATTTTCAAACTTAATTGAGGCTTTAAAATCTTTTAAAAAAATTGGCGTTAACTATTTTTCTAATAACCAAAAAAACTTTAAAGATTTAAAAAAATTTTATTTGAAAAATCTTCAAAACAATCTAACTTATAAAAAATTAAGTTGGTCAATATCTTATTTTATTTATTGTAAAAATGATTAAATTTCTAATTGATAAAGCTCTGGGCAAAAAATCTGAAAAAGAAAAAAAATCAGATAAAATTGCTTCAAAAATTCAGGATAATGTTAAAAATTTTTCTGGTTTTTTATCGAATAAAACCGACTTAGCCCTTAAGGAATTTGCTTCCATTAAAGAAAAATCAAAAAACTTAGTTGAAACAAATTATAAGCTTGGAATTAGCCATCTCGAAAAGGGTAATTTAAATGACGCCCAATTAAGATTTTTTATAATGACAAAATTTTGGCCCAAATTTTATGAGGCTTATTATCAACTCGCTTATGTTTTAATTTTAAAACAAAAACCTTTGAAAGCTAAAAAAGTTCTTGAAAATTTAATCGCTCAAAATGCTGATCTTGATCCAAAATTTCATGAACTTTTGGAAGAAATTGATGCCAATATAAAATCTTTCGAAATTGATGCTTAAAACCATAAAAATCAAATATTGCAAATGGGTTTTTTTTGTTTGTTTTTTGATGGCAACAAATCAATTTTCGTTAAATTGTTTTGCCCAAGAAAATGACGCCGATTTTGAAAAAGAATTTTCTAAATTTGAAAGCGCCATCAATAAAGGTTCGATTCACGATCCCTTTGAAAATTTTAATCGCAAAATTTACGTATTTAACGATACCATCGATCGTTATTTCATCGAACATGTTGCCCGCTCTTATCGCTATTCAGTTCCAAAGCCAGCTCGAACTTCAATTCGTAATTTTCTCGATAATTTAACTTTACCGATTTCGGCATTAAATTCTTTTGCCCAAGGTAAAGTTGACAATGGTTTAACGACAATCTCAAGTTTCATAATTAACACCACTCTTGGGCTCGGCGGTTTTTTTGAAGTCGCTGGCAAAAAAGGTCTCGATTATGAAAGAGAAGATTTTGGACAAACTCTCGGCTATTGGGGAGTTGGCTCTGACAATTTCTTAATGCTTCCTTTTTTTGGACCATCGAATGCTCGCGATCTCGGAGGCTTTATATTCGATCGCTCCTTAGATCCCGTTGGCTTTAACGTTGTGCATTTCGGTGGCAATACCAATTTAATCGATGGTAATTATCGTATCGCCAATACCGCAATTAAAGTTATTGATAATCGTGAAGAACTTCTTGACATTCTCGATGGTATTCGCAAAGATTCTTTTGATCCATATGCTACGATTAGAAGTGCTTATTTGCAGAGGCGCTTGGCTCAAATCGACAATTAACAACTTAAATTATTTATATGAAAAAAATTTTATTAGTTTTGTTTTTTTTGTTTAATCGTGAAGCACTTGCTCAAAATAAAGCTCCTCAAGAAATGATTAGAGAATTTGTGCAAATTGTTGGCGATCAAATTATTGAGGTTGCCAAAGACAAATCTTTAAATGAAGTTCAAAGAAAGCAAAAAATTATTAATATTATCGACAAATCAACAGATTCTAAGTGGATTGCACGTTTCGTTCTCGGTAAAAATCATAAAACCGCTAATGAAGAACAAAAAAAACAATTTATGTCGATGTATCGTGAATTCATGATTAACACTTATGGACCGAAATTTAATAGTTATGACGGCAAAAAATTTGCGGTAAATTCGGTGGAAAAACAGAGTAATTTTTATTTAGTAAAAAGTGAATTTACGCCGAAAAATTCTGATGTGGCAATCTTTTTTGATTTTCGTATTAAAGAAAATGAAGGAAATTTCTTTATAGTTGATTTTATTGCCGAGGGAGTAAGTTTAATCGAAACTCAACGCTCAGAATTTAATTCATCAATTAGCGAAGAAGGCATGGATAAATTTTTGGAAAATCTTAAAAAAAGAATCGATAGTTTAAGACTTGAAAACGGCAAATCTTCCGTTAAAAATTCCGCAAAATCTCCGAAAAAATAAAAAGGGATTAATCGGTTTTTCTTCTATTTAAATTAGCCCTCAAGGCTTGGGATAATTTTTTCTTTTTTAAATCTTTTTGTAATTTTTTATCGGCGTTTAAATGCGGTTTTGCTTTGCCTTTGGCGCTCAAAATAATTTCTCCAGAATTAGTTAAGATATTTTTATTATCTTGATTATTAAGCATCTTGATTAATTTCAAATTGTTTTAAATAAAGATTGGAATAAGCTCCATTTTTCTCAAGAAGCTCTTTGTGAGAGCCTTCCTCGACAACTCTTCCATTAGAAATAACAATGATTTTATCGCAATGAATAATCGTTGATAAGCGATGGGCGATAATGATTGAAGTGCGATTTTTCATCAAAGAATTTAAAGCATCTTTGATTAATTTTTCCGAAATTGGATCGAGCGATGAAGTTGCCTCGTCAAGAAGAAGAATCGGCGCATCATACAAAATAGCTCTGGCAATGGCAATTCTTTGACGTTGACCGCCTGATAAACGAATGCCATTTTGCCCAACTCGGCTATTATATTTTTCAGGTAATTCTTGAATAAATTCATCAGCTTCCGCCATTTTAGCGGCTCTAAGAATCTGCTCTTCCGTAGCATCAACTTTGCCATAACGAATATTTTCTAAAATTGTGTCATCAAAAAGCATAACTTCTTGATTTACCACCGACATCGAACTGCGCAAAGATTTCAAAGTTAAATCAGAAATATTATGTCCATCGAGTTTTACTGCGCCCGAACTTGGATCATAAAAACGTAAAATCATACTCATAATCGTTGATTTACCTCCACCCGAATGACCAACTAACGCAACCGATTGTCCGGCTTTCACTTTAAAATTAACATTGTCCAAAGTGATTTTATTTTCATCATAAGAAAATTGAACATTTTCAAATTCAACATCGCCCTTGGTTTCTTTGAGATCAATGGCATTTGGTTTGTCGAAAATTTTAGGTTTTTCATCGAATAAGGCGTAAAGTCTTGAGGCTGCCGCCAAGCCCATTTGAACGCTCGAATTCATTCCCGAAACGGCTTTTAGTGGACGATAAGCCATCATCATCGCCGTGAAGAAAGAGAAAAAAGCCCCCGGTGTGGTTTTGCCAGAAATTACTTGATGTCCGCCATACCAAATTACGGCGGCGACGCCAAAGCCTGCCAAACTTTCAACAAAAGGTGACGAAATTAAAGAAATGCGCGAAAGTTTTTTGCCCATTTTATAAATTGAGTCGACAATTATGGACATTCTTTTAACTTCAAATTCTTCGCAATGATAAGCTTTGACGAGCTTAGAATATTGCAAAGTGTCGCTCATTTGCGAATTAAATTTCCCCGCCATTTCTTGATTTTTAAATGATAAATTTCTTAATTTTCTGCCCAATTTATAAATTGGATAAACCGCCAGCGGGAAGCCTATAAAAGCCACCAAAGACAATTCCAAACTTTGATTAAACATCACCACCACCAAGGCAATAATTGTAAAAAGTTGCTTGACAAAGCCATTGAGACTAATGCTTATAAGATTTACAACTGCTCCAATTTCGCCGATAATGCTGGCGATCATATCGCCTGAAGATTTGCTGTGGAGCTTAGAAATATCAGATGTGATGAAGTGTCGATAAAGACGAATACGCATTTCGGAAGTGACGCGTAAATTCAAATAATTCATCGTTAGAAGTTGAAAATAAGTAGCAAAGCCTTTGACAAAAGTAACGATTAAAACAATAATTGGAATATAAATCAAAGCGTGATAATCTTTTTCGACAAAAACTGAATCGAGTGCCGGCTTAATCAGCCAAGCATGAAACGACGTGGTGCCAGCAATAACAAGCATTAACACAACTGAGATCGATAAAATTTTCCAATGTGGATAAATATATTCACGTGAAATTCTTTTGATTAAGTAAGTGGTGCTATTGTAATTGATATCCATAAAATTTAATTCAAATTTAAATTTATTTTTTTATAAACTAAAATTCTAAAAGAACTAATTATTAATTGCAAAATGTTAAATATTTTTCAAATCTTTCGCCAAGAATTTTCCAAGGTAATTTATAAAATTGCTCAAGAAAAAAAATTTATAATCACTGAAAATGATTTAAAAAATTTCACAGTTGAGCCTTCAAAAGAAAGGCTTCACGGCGATTTAGCTTGTAATATCGCTATGATTTTATGCAAAAAATTTCAAAGCAATCCCAATCAACTCGCCAAATTAATTATTGAAAATTTTTCTAACGAAAATGTTGAAAAAATTGAAATCGCCGGCGCCGGATTTATAAATATATTTTTAAAAAATAATATTTATTATGAAATATTAAAAAGCATAAATTCTGGCGAAGAAATAAATTTTCCAAATATTGGTAATAATTTAAAAATAAATTTAGAATATGCTTCGCCCAATCCAACGGGCCCGATTCACGTCGGTCACACTCGCGGTGCAATTTATGGCGATGTTTTGGCAAAATTATTGCAAAAAGTTGGTTATGATGTCTTAAAAGAATACTATATTAACGATGCGGGTGGACAAATTTTAACGCTTTTAAAATCGGCTTATTTACGCTATTTGCAATGCTTGGGGCACTCGGTTGATTTTTCTGAGGGACTTTATCCCGGAGAATATTTAATCGAAATCGGCGAAAAATTAAAAGAAAAATTTCAAGAAAGTTTAGCTGATAAAACTCCCGATGAATATTTACCAAAAATTCGTGATTTTGTTATCAATGAAATGCTCACTCTTATCAAAAATGATTTACTCGCTCTTGGCATAAAACATGATAGTTATTTTTCCGAAAAAACTAATTTGCACGATAAAAATAAAATCGAAGAAACCATAAAAATTTTAGAAAAACAAGATTTAATTTATGTCGGAAAACTTGAGGCGCCAAAAACCGAAAAAGGCGTCGGAGCCTTGCCTGAAGGTTATGATGATCAAGATCAAACTTTATTTCGTTCAACAAAATTTGGCGATGATCAAGATCGTGTCGTCAAAAAATCCGATGGAACTCCAACATATTTCGGCGCCGATTTAGCCTATATTCGCAGTAAATTTGAACGTGGTGCCAGAATTTTTATTATGCCTCTCGGCTTCGACCACGCGGGTTACGTCAAGCGTTTAACCTCAGCGACTTCGGCCTTAACCAACAATCAAGCACAATTAAAAATAATTTTGTGCCAAATGGTGAAATTTGTTAAAAATGGCGAACCGTTGAAAATGTCGAAAAGAGCCGGCAATTTTATCACTGCTCGTGAAGTAATCGATGAAGTTGGAGCAGATGTTTTACGCTTCATCATGCTTACCCGTAAAAACGACGCCCCCTTCGATTTCGATTTAAATAAAGTAATCGAGCAATCAAAAGATAATCCAATTTTTTATGTGCAATATGCGCACACTAGATGCTGTTCGGTGCTTAGAAATTTAAAAAATGAACATCTCGATTTTTATAACAAAATTTTTGACGAAAATAATCAAATTAAATCGATTGCTAATTTTGATTTTTTAAATAATTTACAAGATGAAAGTGAGTTGGCTTTAATAAAAAAATTGGCGAGCTTTACGCGTTCAATTGAAATGGCGGTTGCCAATTTTGAGCCTCATCGCCTAGCTTTTTATTTACAAGAATTAAGTGCCGAATTCCATGGATTGTGGAATAAAGGTATTGAGAATCAAAATTTAAAATTTATTTTAAAAGATAATTTTGATACTAGTTTTGCCAGAATTTATTTAATTTTGGCTTTGAAAAAAATTATTGCACAATGCCTCGATATATTTAATATCAAGCCTTTAGAAGAAATGCGTTAACCTAATTAATTTTACAAAATGGAAGATTTTGGATATAAAAAAACTAACGAACCCGAAAAAAATCCTCTCTTAGCGAAAAAAATTTTTTTGATTTCGGCGACGCTGTTATCACTTTCAGCGTTCATTTATATCAGCATCAACGCTTATTATTTTATTAATCAAAGCAATTCCAATAAAGAAATTGAAACAATTAAAGGTCCTGAGTCGCCAATTAAGGTTTATGAAGGTGGAGATTATAATGACAAAAGCAATGAAAGAATTGTTAATCGTTCTATCTATGACGATATTTTTGGCAATCGCAAAGATTTTTCTAAAGAGGAAATTAAGATTAATAAAAATCAAGAGCCAGCTTATCCGCCACGTGATTCTAAAAATTCAATTAATGAAAAAAAGATTAAAGAAAATTTTGATGATTCAGAAAATTTAGTTAAAAAAATTGATGAAATTTCTAACGAAAAAATTGAAAAACCTTTGGTCGAAAATAAAAATATCGAAGAAAAAAAAGTTGAAAAAGCTCAACCGCAACCAAAAATTGTTGAGGCTCCGATTAAAGTTCAACCTACTCCTCGTAAGCGAAGTGCGATTCGCGTTCAGATTTCAGCAATGTCTTCTAAGGAAAATTGTGAAGAATATTGGAAAAAAATGAGTCGACTTCATCCAGAGATTTTTAGCGGAACAAAATATTTCATTGAGGAAGTTGATTTGGGTCGACGTGGAATTTTTTTCCGCTTACAAATTGGTGAATTTTTTAATCAAATTGATGCCGAAGAATTTTGCACAAGATTCGTTTCCAAAGCTCAAAAAACTCGTTCTGATTGTATTGTTGTAGAGTAGTTAAGTTCATAAAAAATTTACGTTAACAAAATTTGTTATTAATTTTCATTTATTAGTTAATATTATCCAAGGTAGAAATTTCTAGGAGTGATCGCTGTTTTTAAGCTCATGTTTCTTTAACGCTTTATTGCTAAAAAAAGTTATTATTAGAATCAATATAAGGTTTAAAATAAATATTTTTAATAATTTAAATCCTGCACCGCCACCTCTGCCTTGAGATAAGGTCATAGATAATAAAAAAAGAATATATTTAAGATAATAAAAATTGTAAAAAATTTGGAAGCGTTTAATGTTTTGCAAAGTATCGTTAAGCGAATGAATATAAGGATTGCCGAGTAATAAAATAAGCTAATCATGTTATTTATTGGCAAAAAAGAAAGATATCATTATGGCAATTAATAAGATAATTTTAGCTTTTTCTAGAATTATTTAATAAATTTTAAACAAATATTCTAGAAATTAAATCATCTTTTTTGGATCAACCCATTCATTAAATTGCTCTTCAGTGAGTAAGTCTAAAGCCAAAGCCGATTCTTTCAAAGTTGTGCCATCCTTATGGGCTTTTTTAGCAATTTTTGCCGAATTATCATAACCAATATAAGGATTAAGAGCAGTAACTAACATCAAAGAATTATTAAGAAGTTCCGTGATTCTTTCATGATTTGCAACAATTCCTACTAAGCAATTATCGATGAAACTATTAACGCCGTCGGAGATTAAATTGATTGATTCCAAAACGTTGCGAATAATCATTGGGCGGAAAACATTGAGTTCGAAATGTCCGTTCATGCCACCCAAAGTTATGGCGTGATGATTGCCAACAATTTGGCACGCAATCATCGTCAAGGCTTCGCATTGAGTTGGATTAACTTTTCCCGGCATAATCGAAGATCCAGGTTCATTTTCGGGTAAAGAAATTTCGCCAAGTCCAGAGCGCGGACCCGAAGCAAGAAAGCGAATATCATTGGCGATTTTCATCAATGAAGTTGCCGTTGAGTTTAATGCTCCCGAAAAATTGACGAGTTCATCATTGCAAGAAAGTGAGAAAAATTTATTTTTGCTGGTGTAAAATTTATCAGCATGCGAAAGTCCGAGTAAATTTAAATTGGAATCCTTAACTTTCCAAAAACCATTTTTAGCGGTGGTTCTACATAAATCAAGCTCAAGAAGGGTTTGGTGAATTTTTTTAATATTGGAAACTTCGCTGATTTTTTCGGCGAATTTTTCGGCAAATTGCGGATGACAATTTAATCCCGTACCAACCGCCGTGCCACCTTGGGCTAAGCGACAAACATAGGCGATGCTTTGCGAAATAAAAACTGAAGCACATTGAATTTGCACTTTGTAAGCCGAAAATTCTTGCCCCAAAGTGACGGGCGTTGCATCTTGGGTGTGGGTGCGACCGATTTTAATTATATCTTTAAATTCATTTTCTTTTTTTCCAAGTTCATTGGCGAAGCGAACTAAAGTTGGCAGTAATTTTTCATAAGTTGTTAAAACCGTTGCGACATGCATTGCTGTAGGGAAGGTGTCGTTTGAACTTTGCCCTAAATTTACATGATCATTTGGATGAATCGGCGATTTTCCGCCTTTTTTGCCAGTTGCTTTTTCATTGGCGACCGAGGCAATCACTTCATTAACATTCATGTTGGTTTGAGTGCCAGAGCCGGTTTGCCAAACCACCAAAGGAAAATGATTTTCGTAAAACCACTCGAATTTTTCTAAAATTTCATCGACCGCATCGACAATTTTATCGGCCAAATCGGGCGAAAATTTTTTAAATTCATCAGATTTCGGATCAAGAGCCATCAAGTCTTTATTGGTCAAAGCACAAGCTTTCTTTATCAATAACATGGCGTAAATAACTTCTTTGGGCATTTTATGTCCAGCATTATTGGTGCAAATTGGAAAATTTTGAATACTTCTTTGAGTTTGGGCTCCGTAGTAGGCGTCAGCGGGGACTTTAATTTCACCAAAAGAATCAGTTTCGAGACGAAAATTTTGTGTCATAATATTTATTTTTAAATTAATAGATTAAACTAAAAAATGTTTGTAATGGTGAAAAATTATTTTTTCATAACAAAAAACTATTATTTTTTTTATATAAATTGCGCAATAATTTTTTCAAAATTCGGAAAACTGGTTTTTATCATTTTATCATCATCGATTTTAACACCATTTTCTAGGCGTAGACCCATAATCAAAAACGACATTGCGATACGATGATCCATTGCCGTTTTAATTTCGACTTCCTTTTTTGGCATCGCAAAACCGCCTTTAATTTCTAAAAAATCGTCGCCGATTTGGACTTCAACACCGCAATTTTGTAGGTTATCAGCGATCATCGTTAAACGATTACTTTCTTTTACTTTTAATTCCGCTAAGCCATTTAATTTTGAAGTGCCATTGGCAAAAGCACAAGCTACGGCCAAAATTGGATATTCGTCGATCATGCTGGCAGAACGACTTGCCGGCACATTGATCGCTTTTAAATCGCTAGCTTCAACTTCAATATCGGCAACTTTTTCGCCACCAATTTCACGCATATTTTTTAATAAAATTTTACCACCCATTTCTTGGAGCGTTTGAATCAAGCCGGTTCGGAGTGGATTGATGCCAATATTTTTCAACAAAATTTTTGAATTTTTAACTAACAAAGCACCGACCATAAAAAATGCCGAAGAAGAAATATCGTTAGGAATCTCAAAGTCATGTCCACCAAATTCTTGCAAGCCATTGTAAGAAATTTTTGTGCCATTATTAAAATTTTCTTGAATGATTTTTAAGCCCAAATTTTTCATCATAATTTCAGTGTGATCTCGGCATCTTTCGGGTTCGATAATTGTCGTCGTGCCTTTGATCGCAAGTGACGCCAATAAAATACAACTTTTTACTTGAGCCGACGCCATTTTCATTTTATATTCAATCGGCATGGCATCTTGATTACCAATGATGGCGAATGGCGATAAATTATTTTTTCGTGAAATAATTTGAGCGCCAAATTTTTGAATTGGTTCAAAAACGCGACCCATCGGACGCTTACGTAGTGAAGCATCTCCGGTAAAAAAACTGGTAAAGTTATAAGGGCAAACTAAGCCCGCAAGTAAACGTGTTGAAGTGCCCGAATTACCCATATCGAGAATATCGCTAGGCTCCATCAAGCCAACAATCCCAACGCCATTGACCTCATAAAAATTTTCTTTTTTGGTAAATTCGACGCCCATTAAGCGCATGGCATTCATGGTTTTTAAAGCATCTTCGCCTTCAAGTAAATTATAAATTTTACTTTTGCCATTGGCGAGTGAAGCAAAAATTATTGAGCGATGCGAGATTGATTTATCTGGGGCGACGATGATTTCGCCACTAAGAGCAATATCGGTTTTGCGAGTTGTTGTGACCATGTTTTAATTTAAAAAATTGGTGATGCTATTCATAATTGGATCGATGGCAAAAATTAAACCGATATTGGCGAGAGCACTAACGAAAACGATCAAACGCGCATTGCCGAAATCTTCAATTTCGAGATTGCCATTGGGCTCATCAAAATATATAATTTTGACGATGCGTAAATAATAAAAAGCCGAAATTGCCGAAAAGATTACAGCAATGATAGCGTAAGGCAAAAGACTAAAAGTGATGGCGCTTTTTAAAATATAAAATTTTGAGAAAAAGCCGGCAAGTGGCGGAATTCCAGCGGTCGAGAACATTAAAATTGCCAATGAAAAAGCCATAATTGGATTAGTTTTAGCCAGTCCAGCAAGCGAGGAGATATCAAAAGTTTTGGCGTCGGTTTCATCATTTTCAACTTCTTGCGGTGAACGCATGATGGTTAAAAAGCTAAAAGTTCCGAGCGAAATAACGCTATAAATTATCATGTAAAAAATACATGAATTGAAAATTGATTTATCGAGAGGTGAAAGAGCGAGTAAGACAAAACCGATATGAGTTATTGAGCTAAAAGCAAAAAGTCGTTTAAGATTTTTTTGAAAAATCGCGCCGAAACTCCCGACGATAATCGAGGTGAGGGCGACGATTAATAAAATTTTACTTAATATAACCCAAGAAATATTGAGCGATAAAAATATTAACGACATAACCACCGAAAATTTTACAACGGTGCCGAAAAAAGCCAAAACGATGGTTGGCGCGCCTTGATAAACATCGGGTGCCCACATATGAAAAGGCGCGGCCGAAATTTTGAAAAACATCGCCGTCGCCACCATAACCATACCAAAAACAATGCCGATTGGCATTTCTTCGGGCTTTAATTTGCCAATAAATTCTTGAAGAGTGCTAAAATTTGTGGTCGCCGAATAGCCGTAAATTAAGGAGATTCCGAATAATAATAATCCCGATGCGAGGCTTCCGAGAATGAAATATTTGATTCCCGCTTCGGAAGATTTGGCGGATTTAACGTTAAACGAAGCTAAAAGATAAAGCGACAAGGCTTGAAGCTCTATGCCTAAATAAAATAACAATAAATCATTGGCGGAAATCATGATTAACCCGCCGGCGGTGGCAATCATCAATAAAGCCAAAAATTCGGAATTATATTTTTCGAGTAAAAAAACAAAACGAACCGAGATTAAAATTATTACAACGAGTAATGAGATTGCGATGCATTTAGTGAATGAAATAATGGCTTTGGAATTAAGCATATTGCTAAATGAAACTTCGTGAGCGCCGAAAGATTTTACGGCGAAAGATAGTGCCAAGCCACAAATTGCTAAGGAAAAAAAATGTGCGAAGTAAATAAATTTTTGGTTTTTTTTGTTGAAAAAAACATCGAGCATTAATATTGATAAAGCTCCGAAAAATAAAATTAATTCTGGTATTAACAAAGAAAATTTCATGTTTAAAAATAGTTAAGAATATTATTTTAAAGGCGTCAAAATGTTTACAAAAATGCTAAGTTGCGCTGATTGTTCACTAAAAAAATTTGTAATTAAACTTGGAAATATTCCAAGCGCAATCACCATAATCGCCAGCGACAAAAGCACCGCAAATTCGCAGAAATTTAAATCAGAAATTTTTTCAATTTTTTCATTATGAATTTCGCTAAACCAAACTCTTTTATAAAGCCAAAGCATGTAGCAAGCTCCGAAAATAACGCCAAAACCTGCGAAAAGTGCGATTGATTTATTGACTTTAAAAGTGCCGATGATGGTGAGGAATTCGCCAACGAAACCGCTGGTTCCCGGTAAGCCCACCGAGCCCATGGTGAAGATCATTGCCAACATCGCAAAATTTGGCATTTTGGAAGCGATACCACCCAAATCCTTGATTTTCTTGGTGTGGAGGCGATCGTAAATAAAGCCAACGCAAATAAATAACGCCGAAGAAATTATGCCGTGGCTAATCATTTGCATGATGGCACCTTCTATCCCTTGATGTGT
>SYAR01000039.1 GCA_005787525.1 Rickettsiales bacterium | reverse complement strand
GAAGAAAAAGGTACCAGGTTCCTTTTATATTCTTTCAAGAGAGTAAGCTACAGCCCCAAATCTTAACGAATATTTTTGTAAAATTTAGGTTTGAAGAAAAAGGTACCAGGTTCCTTTTATATTCTTTCAAGAGAGTAAGCTACAGCCCCAAATCTTAACGAATATTTTTGTAAAATTTAGGTTTGAGAAAAAGGTACCAGGCTCCTTCTATTTAAATTTATACAAAACTTGATAAATAAATTTAATGATTAATGATATGTTTAAATTTTTGAAACAACTTAAAATTATGAAAGCAAGCAATTCGCAAATTGACAAAGCCGGGAAAATGTTATCGCAATCGCCATCTAACAATGAAGCTTTTGCCTTAGTTAATGATTGGCGTTCATTGCATTCCTTGCCATTAGCAAGATTGCGAACCAATATATATATCAATATTTTGCCAAGGAGCGCAAGAAAGCCAACATTATTACACAAAGACTAAAACGCATTCCAACAATTATAAATAAAATTAGCAGAATGGGAACAATGAAAGTTTCACAAATGCAAGATATTGGTGGACTAAGAGTTATTGTAAATGATATTGGAGAAGTTTATGCACTTCATAGAAAGCTTGACAAAACACGAAGTGATTTTAGTTTTACCAAAAAAAACGAAATTGATTACATCAAAAATCCAAAAACAAGAGACAAAAAGGGTGGTTGCGCATATAGAAGCTTGCATATAGTTTATGTTTTTCACAGTGATAGCAAAGATTATGATAACTTAAAAATTGAATTACAAATTAGAACTAAAAAACAACACTACTGGGCGACTGCAGTTGAAGTTATTGATATTATTGAAAAGCAATCAATAAAATTTGGAATGGGGAATGCCGATTGGAGCGATTTTTTTGCCATTACAAGTTCTTTGTTTGCATTACAAGAAGCAATGCCAACATTTGAAGAGCATAGGGCGCATGATAAAAATACATTGTTATTAAAATTTTGCGAATTGGAAAATAAAATTGGCGTTATTAATAAACTTAAAGGAATTTCATCAATTCAAACAATTGGTAAATTTGCAAAAAGCACAAGTTATGCTTTAATTATTCTTGATACAATAACTAATACAACAAACATTACAGAATATAAGGAAAAAGATGTTTCACATGCTTATGAAGCTTATTCTAAAACAGAACAGAAAATTTTAAATGAAAATAGCAGTCAAATTGCATTACTTGCCTCTGCAAGTGAGTTTAAAAAACTAAAAGAAGGTTATCTTGCATACTTTTTAGATGTTCAAGAGTTTATAAAAGAATTGGAAAGTCTTAAAAATGAGTTCACTTCCCTACAATCTTCTTAAAATAATGCTCCAAAAAACCCAATAACTCATCGCGGATACGGCGATTTACTCGCCGTGAAGCGATTCAACTAAAAGCTAAATTTGCGAAGCAAATTTAATGTGTAACACTCGAAATAACGCTTCCAATCTTAAATCAAGCGATTGAATTTGAAGGCGAGTCTGCGTAAGCCTACCCTAATGTAGGCGCGCAAAGACGAGACCTGATAAATTCATTCGCATCATTTAAGAGTGGAGCGTTATTGGAAGTGTTATTAGTCGTTGACGTCAATATTTTCCGATACAAAGCTATCATCTTTTAAAACAATATTTGGTTCAGTTTCTTCAGAAATTGCTTCAACAATATTTTCATCAGAAGAATTAATGTTTAAATCAACCATTCCACGATTTTTAATTGAATTTATAATATTCTTACGTTGAGCTTCAACATCAATTGAATCGCTGGCGATTTCGCGTAAAGCGATAACTGCAGGTTTTTCTTTGCGATCAAGATTGGTGTTTGAGCCAGACAATATTGCTTTGGCACGATTACTAGCAATTAAGCATAATTCAAAACGATTCGGAACTACTTCAACGCAGTCTTCAACAGTTATTCTGGCCATTTTGTTTAATTTTTTGGATTATAGATATATCGCCAAACTAGAATTTGGTAAATCAATGTTTAATAACTTTAAGACATTTTTTTTTACATGCAACTAATTTTTCAAAACATAAAAATAGTTGATTTTATAAAGCTCTTCCCCGCAATAATTCAATTTCTCCAATCTCTGATTTTAATCTCTCACAAACTAATTTTAACTCATCTTTTAATGATGATTTTTCTTCATGATTTTTTACAACAATCAATCCATCTTTTGACGGAACTGACAAATCTTTACAATTGGCAAAATCAACAATATCCTTAACAATCTCTGGATTTTTTGCTAAATATTGAAAAATATTTCCATCGCAATCAGTGGTTACAATAACTTGACTAATTTTTTGAGAATAATCATCGCAATCCGATGGTAATTTTAACAATATTTTTTGAGCATTTGAACTAAAAAATTCTTTAACGACATTCTCCAATCTTTCTTGCCCAGATAATTTATTTGATTGATTGTTTAATTCAAAAATTAAATTTTGGGCAAAAATTTCATCGGATTTTTCCTGAATCGGAATCTCTTTTGAAGTATAATAAACATTTTCAGTTTGAAACTTTGGAGCAAAAACTTTAAATTTAGTAAATTCTTGTAATTGTTCCGGATTAACTGTCGATAATCTTCCACCATCTTCAAACATTTTTAAACAAATACATAATTTTTCTGAATCTTCTAAACTTGCTCCTTTAGCATGGCCTAAACCCCTCGCAAACCCTCGAGATTTTCGTTCAACTTCACGCATTTGATAATCTTTAAGCACCGAATCCAAATCACCCATGGCATAATTTAAAAAACTATAAAGATCATCTTTGATTGATTGTTTTTTTTCGTCTGTTAATTCACTTTTGTCTGCAAATCTTTGGGAAATTTTTTCAACGGTCTCATCAAAAAGTTGATGAAAATAATGTTTAGCCAGATTTTCATCAGTTCGATTTATTCCACCAGATTTTGGAAAATTTTGTTGATTTTTATGCGATAGATATTCATTTTTGAAACCATTACTATCCAAAGCTTCATGATGCAAAAATCCAAGCCTTAATTCTTCAAATTTTACCGACTCAATTTGTTCTTTTGGATAATATATTTTTGTATATCCCTCTTCCAAAAATAACGCTTTTAATTTAATTAAATCAGGCATCGATATATCTTGAATTAGAGCGGGTGCGGGAGCAGGAATTTCGCTGATCTGATTGTTTTGTTGTTCTTCTTGGATTTGTTCTTGTTTAGGCTCAATTTGAGATTCTTCCACTGAATTTTGATTTGACCTTTTAACTTCATTTGTTCGAACGGCTTCGAATGAAATTTTATTAGAAATTAAATCATTAAATTCTATAAATTTTTTATTAAAAAAATAAATTTGTTCTTGATTCAAAATTGACTCAAATTTTTTTACATCTTTTGCGTAATTCTTCATCGCTTTAACTTTTTCTGAAATAATTTTTTGTTCTTTTTCGTATTTCTGCCTCGCCTTATTTTCTTCTTCTTTTCCTTCTATCGCCATGGCCCGTTTTGATTTACCTTTCTCTTCTAATTTTATTTCCCCAACATCTAAAATCGCTTTATTAACTAAATCTTGCAATCCTCTTATTTCTTCTTGTTGCCTTCTGAAATCTTCTTCAACTTGTTTTTTTTGAGCTATTTCATGTTTCTCTCGATCTAAATTATCTTTAAATTCAGTTAAAAATTTATCAAAAACTTCATTAAATTTATCAACAGTTAAGAGATTTAATTTTTTTAAAGTTAAGCCTTTACTAAAATCGTCTGAAATATTACTTCCCAAACCTTCAACTCTAAAAAAATTTGCCATATTTTGACAAAGCTTTGGCGAAAAATTATTAAATTTTATTGTTGATTTTTGTTCATTAAAAATAATATTTTCATCAAAAATTGATGCTAATTTTTTATCAATATCTTTGCTTGTTAAATTAATTTCTGGCTTAATTTCAGGCTCTTTTTCTTTACTCACTTTGTCCCAAAGGCGTCGCAAAAAATATATTAATAGAAAAGTTGCTCCCGAAGTTGCCACCGCTCCCAAATTGCCAATTTGAGGAGAAGATCTTGTTGGCGGAAAACT
>SYAR01000038.1 GCA_005787525.1 Rickettsiales bacterium | reverse complement strand
CAAGGTGAACTTAAATCAATCAGTGATATACATAATGAATGCGGAGGTGATGAAGAAAAATTTTACACTAAAATTGCTCTTATTTTTCGCGATGGAAAGCAAGAAAAACTTACTTTAAAAATTGAAGGAGAAGAACAAGGAAGAACTGTTGAGAAAAACTTTTTTATTCCAGAGGACAAAACAGTTCTCAACGTTACAAACAATTCACAAATGACGAAAATTGCAGAGAAATTAAGAGGGTCAAGACAGATCTCTAGCCAATTAACACCACGAGGGGAATTAACAATAACAACTTAACCAACCCAATCTAAAACATCGCGGATTGAATAAAATCCAGCTTTTTGCGCACTGCCCCAAATACAAGCTCGAATCGCACCTTTAGCAAAAATATCTCGACTCGAAGCCTTGTGCGAAAGTTCAATTCTCTCGCCCTCGCCAGCAAAAATTACGGTGTGATCGCCGATGACATCGCCTCCGCGTAAAGTTGCAAAACCAATTTCGCCTTTATTGCGTTTTTGTTCTTTGCCAACTCGCGCCATAATTGCACTTTTTTCCAATTCAATGCCCCTGCCCTTCGCCACCGCCGAACCAAGAGACAAAGCCGTTCCAGAAGGTGCATCAATTTTTTTATTGTGATGCATTTCAAGAATTTCAACATCAAAATCATCATGTAAAATTTCGGCAACTTTTTGCACTAAATTCATTAATAAATTGACGCCGAGCGACATATTTGAAGACCAAATTATTACCGTTTCCTCGGCAAATTTGGCAAATTTTTGCTTTTCTTGCTCAGAAAAACCCGTAGTTCCGCACACTAAAACTTTTTTATATTTTGCACATTTTTCGGCGATTTCCAAACTCAAAATTGGCGAAGAAAAATCGATTACCGCTTCACAAGATTTAACAAATTCATCAATGTTTGAAGTGATTGAAATATTATTTTTTTCAAAACCTAAAAATTCTCCCAAATCAAGCCCTTCTAAGCCAGAAGAAGCTCTCGTTAAACCTGAAGATAATTCGGCGATTTCATGTTTTATCACCAAAGAACCGATGACTCGACCCATTTTTCCACTAATTCCCGTTACCGCAATTTTCATAAATAATTTTATTAAATTTAAATCAAAAAATAATTTTTTTTAGCATAATTTTAAAAAATTAAAATGGAATCCTATCGTTAAATTTTAAATCAAAATTCATTAATATTTAAATAAATTCATCAAATAAATTTTTAATTAAATTGCCTTTAATTCAAAGCAATATCCCTTCGATCAAGCGTAAATGAAGCTCCTCTCTCAACAACAAAACTAGTTGAGGGATGAATACTGTGATCGCTTGAGGGTTTTGGATCCAAAGCTTCCAAAGAATTTTTATTAGCATCTTGTTGATTTTTTTTGCCAAAACAATTGCAAAAAATTGATTTTAAAAAACTAAAACAAGTTGGATCTGGATCTTTAATTACAAATTTATCGCCTTCCAATTTTAAAATTTTTACTTCATTATCATGAGTTTTATGTAAGCTTGGTAAATAATCTTGAAAACTATTTCTTCGCGACGAAGGCTCTTGAAAACTACTTCTTCGTGATGAAAAATTTTGTAAACTTCCTCTTCTTGAAGATTCAATCGAAGATCTAATATCAATTCCATGTTCAATAACTTCTTTAGCGAAATTAAAATCTGCTACCATTTGCCTATCTAAAATACATCGAGCTTTTAAAGTCATAAAATTTTCTTCAAAATTCTCCTCTTTTTCACTACCAAATTTCTTTACGAATTCTAAAAAGGACAATTCTTTTTGATCTTTTTTTATGACAATATTTTCCAAAAAATCATGCAAACCAATTGCCGAAAAACCCAATTCAACACCATTAACATCAATTCTTAAAATATTTTTTTTATTATATTCGACCTCATTATTATTGAAAGGAATTGAACAAAAAACTAAATAATCAAAAGCGGTGCTTAAGCTATCTAAAAATGCTCTTTGAAAATGCTCTTCAATCTTGATAGGTAAGCTTTCGTAGGTTTTTTTGTAATCTTGAATTTTTATTTCGACATCCTGAAAATAAAAATTATTTCTGGACTCCTTTATGTTTAAAGAATCTAGTTCAGGAAAATCTTGTGGAATCTTCCAACCACAAGATAGCATTAACTTCATAAGATTTTTATCAAATTCATTGGGCTCGGTTTTTTTTGAAAAATAATTTCTCATTCTATAATTAATTCCAGCGGAATTAATGTTTTTGTTCTTAATTATTTCGATCTCAATTTTTCGATAAATTTCATTTTTTTTATTACGATCCTCTTCAAAGCCAAGTTTCTCAATTAAAGATTCTATAAGCTTTTCTTGACTTGAATCTGGTGAAGAATTATTTGGTGAAATTTCAGATTGTTGCATAAAATAATTTTTAAAAATAATTTATTTTTAATTATTAGTTTTAAAATTTATTGAATGTTATAATTTTTTATTGCTTTGTATATTTTTGCAACATAGTTATAAATTACTAAAATCTAAAAAAAACCTTTTAAAAAAACTTTTTAAAAACTTAAATTTTTACTTGCACTTGTTGTTGAACTTATTATAAAATTATTTCACCTTTTTACTAATTTTTAGTCGAAATAATATTGGAACTATCACCAAATTTTAAATTAAAATGACAAATCAAAACGCTATTATCCCTGCTGTAGGCAAAGATATTCAATCGGTTTCGCTAGTTGGCGAAATGCGTAAATCTTATCTCGATTACGCTATGAGCGTCATCGTATCGCGCGCTATTCCCGATGCTTGCGACGGTCTCAAGCCCGTCCATCGCCGAATTCTTTACGCCATGTATGAAGGCGGTTATGATTATAATAAAGCTTTCAAAAAATCGGCAAGAATTGTCGGTGAAGTGATGGGTAAATATCACCCGCATGGTGATTCGGCTATTTACGAATCTTTGGTGCGGATGGCGCAAGATTTTTCGATGCGCGTTCCGTTAATTGATGGGCAAGGAAATTTCGGATCAATCGATGATGATCCTGCGGCCGCGATGCGTTACACCGAGTCGCGCCTCGAAAAAATTTCGCACACCATGCTCGACGATCTCGACAAAGACACCGTCGATTTCGTCCCCAATTATGATGGCCATGAAAAGGAGCCAAAAGTTTTGCCAGCACGTTTTCATCATCTTTTAGTAAACGGTTCGGGTGGTATAGCTGTATGTATGGCGACCAATATTCCGCCACATAATTTAGGCGAAGTAATTGATGCTTGTCTTGGTTATATTGAAAATAAAGACATCACCATTGAAGATATTATAAAAATTGTTCCGGGACCAGATTTTCCAACCGGCGGGATTATTCTCGGTAGATCGGGTCATGATTCGGCAGCTCGCACTGGACGAGGTTCAGTCGTGATGCGTGGTCGTCATAAAATTGAAAAAAAGTCGGGTGGTAAAAACGTAATTGTTATCACCGAAATCCCTTACCAAGTCAACAAAGCCAAGCTCGTTGAAAAAATCGCCGAACTTGTAAAAGAGAAAAAAATCGAAGGCATTACAGATTTACGTGACGAATCCGATCGTGATGGAATTCGTGTCGTGATAGAGCTCCGTAAAGACGCCATGGAAGAAGTTATCGTCAATCAACTTTATAGTTTCACCGAATTACAATGTAATTTTAGCGTTAACATGCTCGCTTTGAATTACGGCCAGCCTAAATTGATGAACCTTCTTGAGATCATCAAAATTTTCGTAGATTTCCGTTTCAACGTTTCCACTCGACGCACCAATTTCTTGCTCAATAAAGCACGAGACAAAACTCACATTTTAATCGGCTTGGCGGTTGCGGTTGCTAATATCGATGAAAT
>SYAR01000037.1 GCA_005787525.1 Rickettsiales bacterium | reverse complement strand
TTTTTAAAATTTATTTTTTATAATTTTTACTTTGTTTCGAAAGCGTTGATTATCTAGAATATTTTGACCCCTCACCGCATCGCCAACAAGTTGGCTCTGCGACTCTCCCGCAAGGGGAGAGTGATAAGACCGAAAGCTTGACGAGTTGTTTTACTAAATGTAATTTTATAAGACATTGAGGGAAAATTACAACCCTCGGAGATTTACAAATTATTAAAAAATTCTTTTAATTTGATTTTTAGATTTGGTAAATCATTTTCTAAATCACTAATATTTTTTTGTGATATAGTTGAATTTTCTTTTATATAAGCATAATCCCACTTACTTAATCTGAGATAAATTGGCTTTTGATAAATTGTTTTTTTTGAATAATTATTTAGAAAATTTTCTAATTTTATTTTATCCGAATTTGGTAAAAGTGTAATCGATAATGAGTTGATTAATTCATATCCATATTGATTATTTTTTTGTAAAAATAATTCTTTTTGTTGGTTGAAAGTGTTGATAAAATTTTCTTGACAATCTTGCAAAAAACAACCATGATATAAAATCATCATATTAATTACAATTCATGTAAACCCTATTAAATCAAGGCTTCTTATGGAACAATTCAAATATTTTCCCTCTCACATTGCTAACTTTTTTTTATGGTTATCAAAAAAAGATAGGGGCGATAAAGGTATAACAAATATGCAATTAATAAAATTAACATATTTTGCTTATGCATGGTATTACGCTTTATATAAAACAAAGCTTTTTTATGAATCTCCAGAAGCTTGGGACTATGGTCCAGTAATACCTTCAATTTATCATGAGTTTAAAAGATTTGGTAAAAATCCAATCGATACTTTTGCGGTAGAAGAAGTATCACAATTTAGTAATGAAATTTATCATCCCATAATAGGAGAGGATGATGATAGGGCAATTTCCGTAATAAATGCCGTATGGGATGCATACAAAGATGCTAGTGGTGACAATTTAAGCAATCTCACTCATCGCCCGAACTCTCCTTGGAAAAATGTTTACGAAAGAGGAAGAAATAATCCTTTAAACATGGAAGATGTTGAAAAGGCAGCTCTCGAAGCTATCGAAAAATATAAAACTCTCAAAGAAAAACACTAAATGAATAAAAATAATAGTGATTCTTCATTGGATTCTTTAAAGAGTTTTATTGAGTCAAAGAAAAGGTTTGAATCAAAAAAACCACCCACAGAACGAGATTTAAACAAAGAAGATCGCGAAGCTAAACATGAGCAAACACAAAAAACCAGAAGACTGATTTTTAACGTGATTAGATTAGCGATAATATTTGTATCTTGTTTAGGAGGTATTGCAATATTTATATTATCTTTTCATATCTTGATGCCTCAGGGCTGGAGATGGTTAGAAGAAGCAGATATTATTAAACTAAAAGATGTCATAACTTATTCTTTATCTGGATTTTTTATAGGACTTTTAAACAAGTTTTCAAAAGCTTTGGAAGAAAAGAAGCCTTCAAAATAAAATTAATGTTATAGTATTTCTAAATTAAATATTTTTCAAAAAAAATTTGCAAAAAATTATTTTATTATCTAAGTAGATTTTTTATCATCCAAAAAATCCAAACTCAATGAATTAACGCAATATCTTTGATTTTTTTTGGTGAAGTTTTCGCCGTAGAAAATATGACCTAGATGCCCGCCACAATTGACGCAAAGGATTTCCGTTCTCTCGCCATCTTCATCTAAATTTTTTTGAACTGATTGATTAATCTCATCATCAAAACTGGGCCAACCACAATGGGAATGAAATTTGTTTTCGCTAGAAAATAAAGGGGTGGCACATTGTTTGCATACATAAATTCCGCTGGCAGAATGGTCGCAATAAATTCCTGAAAAAGGCGGTTCGGTGCCTTTTTCGATAAGAATTTTATGTTCTTGTGGTGAAAGTTTTTTTAACATTTTTTTAAATTATATTTTACCGATAAAATCTGCCTTTCCAAGCTCGACGCCTTGATTTCTAAGGATAGAATAAGCAGTGACGAAATGGAAATAAAAATTTGGCAAAGCGAAATTTAATAAATAATCGCGTCCGATAAAATTAAAATCCATGCCGTGAGCACTGTAAGAAATTTTCTTTTCGGCGCTTGAAGCGAAATGTTCGGCTTTAAAAGTTTTTAAAAAATTTACAGTTTTAGTAATTCTTTCTAAAAATTCATCGAAAGTTTTTTCATTGTCGGGGAAGCTTGGAATCTCGACTGAAGCAAGTCGAGCACAAGATGCTTTAGCAAAATCGCAAGCGATTTGGATTTGTTTTGATAATGGCAACATATCAGCAAATAAACGTGCATTAACAAAAACTTGTTCGTCAATTTTTTTATTTTTCAAATGAATTTGAGCTTTTTTTAAAACTTCAGAAAAGTTTTCAAGCTGGCGGATGTAGGTTAAAACCGAGATTTCATAAATTGAGATTGTCATATTTTTTAAATTAAATTAAAGGGAAATTTATTTAAACACTTCGTTAAAAATATCATCAACATGCTTAGTGTGATATTTTAAATCAAAGAGTTCAGTGAGTTTTTTCTCACCTAATTTTTGCATAATTTCAGGTTCGGCTTTAAGTAATTCTAAAAAGCTTGTGGCTTCTTTTGCCCAAATTTTCATAGCGTTCGATTGCACGATTTTGTAGGCTTCTTCGCGTGAAATTCCTGCTTCGTCAATCAAAGATAACATTACTCTTTGCGAAAAAACTAAGCCACCTAAATTTTCAAGATTGCGTTGCATATTTTGCGGATAAACCGTCAAATTTTCGATTAAATTTGCCAAGCGTGTTAAGGCGAAATCAAGCGTTATGCAAGCGTCGGGAGCGATCATTCTTTCGACCGAAGAATGCGAAATGTCGCGCTCATGCCACAAAGCAACATTTTCCATGGCGGGAACAACGGCACTGCGAACCATGCGCGCCAAGCCTGTAAGGTTTTCGCTTAAAACTGGATTGCGTTTGTGAGGCATCGCCGAACTGCCTTTTTGACCTTTAGAAAAAAATTCTTCAACTTCTAAAACTTCAGTTCTTTGTAAGTGGCGAATTTCGATTGCGATATTTTCAATCGAGGAAGCGATAACGCCTAGAGTCGCGAAAAACATGGCGTGGCGGTCCCTCGGAATCACTTGGCTTGATGTCGTTTCTTGTGATAAATTTAATTTTTTAGCAACATATTCTTGGACTTTTGGCGAAACATTGGCGTGCGTTCCAACCGCTCCAGATATGGCACAAACCGCAATTTCTTTACGAGCATTTTTTAAACGTTGAAGATTGCGTAAAAATTCGGCGTAAAAACGTGCAAGCTTTAATCCGAAGGTTGTAGGCTCGGCGTGAATGCCGTGAGAACGCCCGACACAAATAGTATTTTTATGTTCGAAAGCACGTTTTTTTAAGCTTTCTAAAACTTTTTCTAGATCAGAAATTAACAAATCGCAGGCTTGGACAAGTTGCGAAGAAAGGCAAGTGTCGAGCACATCGGAGCTGGTCATGCCATAGTGAATAAAGCGAGAATTTTCGCCCGTCAATTCCGCCAAATGGGTTAAAAATGCGATGACATCATGCTTGGTGGTTCTTTCAATTTCGTCGATGCGATCGCAATCAAATTTGCCACCATTTTTTAAAAAATTATCACGAATTCTTTGAGCGGTTCCGCTTGGGGCGATTTGCAAATTTTCAAGGGCTTCGAGAGCATGAATTTCAATATCAAACCAGATTTGATATTTATTTTCTTGAGACCAAATTTTAGTCATTTCGGGGCGTGAATAACGAAGAATCATTGCGTAAATTTAATTAAATTTTTCGGTAAATTATTTTTACAATTCTAGGCGATTTTTTACAAATTGAAAGAGGAAATTGGAGCTTGATTAAATTTACTTATAAACCATGACAGCTCTTGATAATTAAGCTCTTCACCGATGGTGCGTAAAATATTTTGATGATACTCCGCCAGCCATTTTTTTTCGGGGTAAGTGAGCATTTTGAAATCGATTAAATTAAAATCGAAAGGTGCCAAAGTTAAAGTTTCAAAACATAAAAATTTTTCATCAAATTCAGTTACCAGCATAAGATTTTCTAAACGAATTCCATATTCGCCTTCTTTATAAAATCCCGGTTCATTTGATAAAATCATGCCAATTTGCAAAGCTTGATGCGAATTTTTACTAATCGAACAAGGTCCTTCATGCACGGATAAGAAGCTTCCGACGCCATGCCCCGTGCCGTGATCATAATTTTTTCCAGCATTCCAAAGATGTGAGCGAGCTAAAACATCAAGTTGTGAGCCACTAGTGCCACGTGGAAATTTAATACGAGCTAAGGCAATATGACCCTTCAAAACTCGAGTGTAATCTTCAATCATTTCAGTTGATGGTGTGCCGATGGCAATGGTGCGAGTGATATCAGTTGTTCCGCAAAAATTATCGCCAAAATATTGCCCGCCCGAATCAAATAAATATAAAGAATTTCCTGAAAATTCTTTATTGCTTTGTGGGGTTGAATGGTAGTGAATTACGGCGCCGTTGGCTTCAAAACCTGAAATGGTTTCAAAACTTGGATAAAGAAAATGATCACATTTTTGTCTAAATTCTAATAATTTTTGTTGTGCTGAAATTTCAGAAATTATTTGCTGTTTTTTTTGCGAATCTTCAAGCCAAAATAAAAATCTAACAATGGCAACGGCGTCATGATAATGTGATTTTTTTGCCCCAATTATTTCATGAGAATTTTTAATTGCTTTTAAAATTTCGATTGGACAATTTTTATGAAAATATTTAATATTATTTTTTTCAAAAATTTCGCAAGTCCAATAATTTGTAGTTCTCTTATCAATTTGAATTAAAATTTTTTGTGAAGAAAATTTTTTAAAATATTCTTCAAATTTTTCTTTAGAAATTATTTCAACATTTTCCAACTTAATATTTTCAAATCGCTCTTCATTGGCAAAAATAACTAATTTCCCATTTTTAAAAAGCAGAGCTTGGGCCAGAACTAGCGGAGTGTAATCGATATCATCGCCCCTGATATTTAACAACCAATTTAAGTTTTCAGGCTTTGAAATAAAAATTGCATCGCTTAAAAAATCATCTAAAAGTTTGGATTTTTTTTGTTCAAAATTTTCGCCAACTAAATTTAGCGGAAGAGAAAAAACTTGGGAACCTTTGACAATAGGCTTATCAACCCATATTTCATCAATTGGATTTTTTTGTAAAAAAGTAATTTTTGATAAAAAATTTTCACATTCTTCGATAAAATTTTTACTCAATAATTTTGGATCTAAAGCCAGATTTTGCGTTTTATCAACATTGTCTTTAAGCCATGAAAATAAAGGCTTGTCGGCAATATTTATAATTTCAAATTCATTTAAATCTAATTGTTGTTTGGCTTGCAAAATATAACGACCATCGGTAAAAAAATAATTTTTGTTTTGACCAAAAATTATAGTTGCGTTCGATCCGCTAAAACCCGTGATGAACTCAACTCTTTTTTGATGTTGTGGTAAATATTCTGAGAAAAATTCATCGGAATTTGGCAATAAAAAATAATCAAAATTATTTTCTATTAAAAATTTTTTTATTTTTTTCATGGTGCGAATTTTAATTAATTGTAAATTTAAACAATTTTTTGTAGAAGTTTTTGAGCTTTTTTCTTAGTTTGTTCACCAGCTTTAACACCTAATTCAATGGCTTTTTCTAAAGAAATTTCACATTTAGAATTGGTTTCAAAAATTTCACCACCATCATAATCAATAATTGCCGTTTTTAAAATTAATTTTTTGTTTTCAATATAGGCGTAAGCTCCGACCGGAGTAGTGCAAGATGCACCTAATTCACGCAAAAAAGCTCTTTCACTTTTAACGCAAATTTGCGTTGCTTCATCATTAATTTTGTGCAAAATTTTTGCCAAATTTTTATCTGTTTTACGAATTTGAAGTGCCAAAGAGCCTTGCCCGCCCGCTGGCAACATTTTTTCAATATCAAAAACTTCGGTGATTTTACTTTCTTTACCCAAACGCATTAAACCAGCCACCGCTAAAATTGCACCATCAACTTCATCATTTTCAATTTTACTCAAACGCGTATCGATATTGCCACGAAAATTAACCACTTTTAAATCGGGGCGTTGCTTGAGAATGTAGGCTTTGCGTCGAGTTGAAGAAGTCCCAATTATAGCATTTTTTGGCAGTTTTTTGAATGAAGAATATTTGTTTGATACGAAGCAATCCCTCGCATCTAAAAGCTTGGTGAATGCACAAATCTCAGTGTCATAATGAATTTCTGGCGGAATATCTTTGGTAGAATGAATAGCGATATCAATTTTATTATTAATTAAAGCCTCTTCAAGCTCTTTGATAAACAAGCCTTTACCACCAATTTCGGCGAGATTTTTATCTTGAATTTTATCTCCGGAAGTCACGATTGGAACAATTTCAATCTTGATTTCTGGAAAAAAATCGGCGATTAAAAGATGAATTTCGGCAACCTGCGAGAGAGCTAGATTGCTAGCTCTGGTGCCAAGTTTGATTTTTTTAGTAAAATCATTCATCTTCAAATTGCAAATAAATTAACCTTGACGAGCTTTGAAGCGAGGATTTACTTTGTTGATAATGTAAAGACGACCTTTTCTACGAACTACTTTGCAGTTTTTGTCTCTTTTTTTGGCAGATTTTATTGAATTATAAATTTTCATCTTAAAAGAAAATAACAGTTTATATAAAATTTAGATTTACAGAAATTAAAATATTTATAACTAAAAAATAATTAATGGATAATAAAATTTAAATAAACCTAAAAAATTAGGGCGAAAATGATATGTTAAAAAAAGCAAATGTCAAATTTTATCTATCAACTTCACCAAATACGATGTCTTGAGTTGAAATTACAGTAACGACATCGGCAAGTAAATTGCCTTTTACCATAAATTCTAAGCCTTGCAAATGAGCAAATCCTGGAGCACGAACTCGACAACGATGCGGTTTATTCGAGCCGTCGGAAATTAAATAAACTCCGAATTCACCTTTCGGCGCTTCGACGCAACCATAAAATTCGCCTGCCGGAACGTGATAACCCTCGGTATAAAGTTTAAAATGATTAATCAAACTTTCCATGGAATTTTTCATGTCATCTCTTTTCGGCGGAGCAACTCTTTTATCGTCGGTCACCACTTCGCCATTTGGAATTTTAGCTAGACATTGTTCGATAATTTTAATCGATTCATACATTTCTTGAACGCGAATTAAATAGCGATCATAAGAGTCGCCATTCTTGCCGATTGGAATATCGAAATCGAGTTCGCCGTAAATTTCATAAGGTTGACTTTTACGTAAATCCCAAGCGATTCCCGAACCGCGAATCATCGGACCAGAAAATCCCCAATCTAGAGCCTGTTGCTTTGAAACAATTCCAATATCAACCATTCTTTGTTTAAAAATGCGATTTTCGGTTAAAAGATTTTCCATGTCACTAATTTTTTTTGGAAATTGCTTGATAAAATCTGCTATTTCTTCGAGCAAACCCGCTGGCAAATCTTGATGAACTCCACCCGGACGAATGTAAGCCGAATGCATTCTTGAGCCCGAAACTTTTTCATAAAATCCCATCATTTTTTCACGCTCTTCAAACATCCATAAAAGTGGCGTCATCGCACCAACATCAAGGGCTTGAGTAGTAATCGCCATAATGTGATTTAACAAACGAGTAATTTCCGAAAACATAACGCGAATAAATTGTGCCCGGCGCGGAATATTACAGCCAAGCAACTTCTCGACCGCAAGAGCGAAAGCGTGTTCTTGACACATCGGCGAAACATAATCAAGACGATCGAAATAAGGCACGGCTTGCAAATAAGTTTTATATTCAATCAATTTTTCGGTTCCACGATGAAGCAAGCCAATATGCGGGTCGGCACGGGTTATAACCTCGCCATCCATTTCGAGAACTAAACGCAAAACTCCATGCGCCGCGGGATGCTGTGGACCAAAATTAATGGTCATGTTTTTAGTTTGATTTGTAGAAGTCACTTTTTTTAATAAAATTATTTTCTTGAAAAAATCGATTATTTTATTTTTAACTTTTTAGAAAAAAAACTCAAATTAATTTTTTGTGAAAGTTTTCCGTTCGTTAAAATTTTACTTTTAATTCCTAAAATCAAAGGTTTTTGATGAAAGGAATGCCCTAGAGAATTGCTGGTTTCTTGCCAAATTGCAATATTATTTAATTTATCACAAAATTTTTGAATTGTCATATTAATTTTTTGTGATTGCGGATTACCGAACTCATTTCCTTCCAAAAAATTTCCTAATAAAATTGCTTTTGGTTGAGATTTTTTTTCATTAATCATAAAAGCAATTTGCGTAAAATAACGCTCAAGCCTTTCGCCATCTTCGCCCTCATCCTCTAAAAATAAAACTTTATTGCGCCAATTTAATTGATTTTTGGTGGCATAATTTCCTGCCAAAACACTTACACAACCACCAACAATCTCTGACTCTACGGGGCTCGGAGTGCCTTTTAATAATTTTAAATCATAATTTAATTCAGCAATTTTTCCCTTAATTAAATCAAAAATTATTTGTTGCGATTTTGAAGAAACTTTATCTTTCAAAATCTGCGATAACATTGGGGCACACACCACTTTCCAGCCCCAATTTTTTTGCACAAAACTGGCGATTGAAACAATGTCGCTAAAACCAATTAAAATTTTTTTATTTTTAGGTTTAGGCATTTGATATAAAAATGGTAAAATATCCGCACTGCCATAGCCTCCACGATTACACCAAATTATTTTTGAATTAATATTTTCGCTAGCTTCTTTAAAATTTAAAAATCTTTGATAGGGGTCAACACTTGCAAAATGATGGTTTTGCGGTTGATTAATTGAAACTTTATTTTCATTAAAAAAATTTACTTCCAAACTATTTTTAATAAGAATTTTTTTTATCAAATCATTTTCTTCAAATGTGCAGGGAGTAGCGACTGAAGCGATGTCAATTATGTTTTTAGGTTGAGACATTTTTTTAAAATTTAAATTGATTTTAGTGTTTTAAAGTTTTATAATTTTATCAAAATCTATGAAAAAAATTTCAAGAAAGCAACTTTAAATCACATGGCAAAGGAAAAAATAATAATTTTCGATACTACTCTTCGCGACGGCGAGCAAGCTCCCGGTGCCACCATGAATATTGAAGAAAAATTGCTAATTGCCAAAGCTCTTGAAAAAATGCGCGTCGACGTTATCGAAGCAGGATTTCCAGCTTCATCGGAAGGAGATTTTTCGGCAGTTAATCGCATTGCGAAAACTATCAAAAATTCCACCATTTGTGGTTTAGCTCGTGCTAAGAAAAACGATATTGAAATCACCGCTAAAGCCTTGAAAGACGCACAACGCTCACGTATTCATACTTTCATTGCGACTTCACCAATTCACATGGAATATAAATTAAAAATGTCGCCCGAACAAGTGCTCGAAGCCATCAAAGACAGTGTTGGACTCGCCCGAAATTTATGCGACGAAGTTGATTGGTCGCCCGAAGATGCTACTCGTTCAAAACATGATTTTTTATTTAAAGCTATTGAAACAGCAATTAACGCTGGAGCTACGACCATCAACATTCCCGATACAGTTGGCTACACAACTCCTGAAGAATATTTTGCTCTGATTAATGCCATAAAAAATAATGTTGCAAATATCGACAAAGCCATAATTTCCGCTCATTGCCACGATGATCTCGGATTGGCAGTTGCCAATTCTTTATCGGCAATGCGCGCGGGTGCAAGGCAAATTGAATGCACCATCAATGGCATCTGCGAGCGAGCTGGCAACGCGGCTCTCGAAGAAATTGTGATGGCGATAAAAACTCGTTCTGATATTTATAATTTTGAAACCAATATCGACACCACGATGATTTCAAGAATTTCAAAATTAGTTTCAAATATTACTGGATTCGTTATTCAACCAAACAAGGCAATTGTAGGATCAAACGCCTTTTCTCATGAAAGTGGAATTCATCAAGATGGTATGTTAAAAAATCGCGAAACCTACGAAATCATGACTCCGCAATCGGTAGGAATTGAAAAAACCTCTTTAACACTCGGCAAGCTTTCAGGTCGTTCGGCTTTCAAAGATCGCTTGAAAGAATTAGGTTATGATTTATCGGATGAAATTTCTAACGAAGCTTTTTTACGATTTAAAGATTTAGCGGATAAGAAAAAAGAAATTTCTAACGAAGATTTAATGTCATTAATTGACGGCTCGATCATTGAAAATCAAGCAACCTACCAACTTTTAGAGCTCGATGTAAATTGTGGCAACAACAAAGATGCTGAAATTTTTATTAAAATAAGAATTGACTCCAATATAGAACAAACTAGTTTTATATCTAAAGACGGTCCAGTTGACGCAATTTTTTCTGCAATTGATAAAATTATACCACGAGGAGCAAAGCTTGAACTCTACAAAGTTGAGGCTGTAACCGAAGGAACGGATGCGCAAGCTAACGTTCTCGTTCGTCTTAAAAAAAATAATCGAATTTACTCTGCAAGCGGTGCCAGCACTAATGTTTTAGTTGCTTCGGCAGTCGCTTACATAAATTGTCTAGAAAAATTAAAAAACCATTAGGAGAAATATGTTCCCAAAATTATTTTCATTTACCTCAAAAGATATCGCCATCGATCTTGGCACCGCTAACACTTTAGTTTATGTGCGTGGACAAGGTGTTGTTCTTAATGAGCCTTCAGTAGTTGCCGTTCTTAGCGAGGGCGGAAAGTCCGTCACTTGTGCTTTTGGCAATACCGCCAAAATGATGCTTGGTCGCACACCAGCTAAAATCGAAGCCATTCGCCCCTTGAAAGACGGCGTTATAGCAGATTTTAAAGTTGCTGCCGAAATGATCAAACATTTTATTCGTGAAGTTAATCAAACTAAGAGCTGGTTAGGTCCACAAGTAATTATTTGCGTTCCATCAGGCTCAACCCCAGTTGAAAGAAGAGCGATTCAAGATGCGGCTGAAGGCGCGGGAGCCAATGAAGTTTATTTAATTGAAGAGCCAATGGCGGCGGCAATTGGCGCCAATCTTCCTGTCACCGAACCAACAGGCTCAATGATTGTTGATATTGGTGGCGGAACTACCGAAGTTGGAATTTTATCACTTGGTGGCATTGTTTATTCTCGTTCAGTTCGCGTTGGCGGAGACAAAATGGATGAATCAATCATTTCTTATATTCGTCGTTATCAAAATTTATTAATTGGCGAATCGACCGCCGAAAGAATCAAAAAAAATATCGGCGCCGCTTGTCCTCCTGAGCAAGGTGATGGCTTGGTGATCGAAGTAAAAGGTCGCGATTTATCTAACGGAATTCCGAAAGAAATGATTTTAACCGAGCGTCAAATCGCTGAAAGTTTGATGGAGCCAGTTGAACAAATTGTTGATGCTATCAAAGTTGCACTTGAATGCACTCCTCCCGAACTTTCTTCCGATATAGTTGAAAGAGGCATTGTTTTATCTGGCGGTGGAGCGTTATTAAAAAATCTTGATCACGTTATCAGGCAAGCTACAGGATTGCCAGTTTTCGTAGCCGAAGATCCTTTGCTTTGCGTTGTTAATGGTTGCGGAAAAGTTTTAGAAAATACTAAAATGTTTAGAGCGACATTATTTAGACAAGACTAATTTTTTATTTAAATGAGCTATCTAAATCACAGCCCAAGATCTAACCTTATAATTCAACATAGTTTCAATTTAGTTTTTCGCAAAATTGAAACTATTTTTTTTATATTCTTATCGGTGATTTGTTTAATAACTTCAAAAATTAATCACGATTTTAGCAATAAAATTAGCAATGTTTTTATAACAATATCAACTCCGATTGTTAAAATAGTTTCTTTCCCAATTAACGGCTCAATCGATTTAATTGTTAATTTTAACAAATTAGCTTCAGCAAAAACAGAAAATCTTAAACTCAAAGAAGAATTATTTAAATTACAAAATTATTATTTAACCTCACTCGCTATTCATCAAGAAAATAAGGAATTAAGAAGCGCTTTAAACTTCGTGAAATCAAAAACTGAAAATTATAAAGTTGCTCGAATAATTGGTATGTCACATCAAGCTTTTGATCAAAAATTATTAATTGATTCCGGCAAAAGTCGCGACATAAAAGAAGGTCAAATTATCGCTGGCAATCGAGGCGTAATCGGCAGAGTTTCCGAAGTTTTTGAAGATAAATCACGAATACTTTTATTAACCGATTCAAGTTCTCGCATTCCAATAATTGCTTCGCGAGCTAGAAATAGAGGCATTTTATCGGGAAATAATAGTGGCTTAATGGAAATTTTGTATCTTCCAAAAAATCATCAAATTGCCATCGGGGATAAAATATTTACCTCGAGCGATGGCGATACAGTTCCACCTGGATTGCTAATTGGCGTCGTTACAAAAATCGATAAAAATTCAGTTTATGTTTCGGGAATTGAAGATATAAACAGCTTAAATATTGTTACCATTATTGATTATTAAATTCTTCCGAATAAATTTAAAAATCCCTCAAAATTCCTCTTTTTTTCACATAAAATTTATAACAAAAAATATTTTATAATACCCAATTTTAATAAAATAAATTGATTATTTATGCGATATAAATAATTTTAATTAATTTTTTTAGAAATAATTAGGTTTATTTTTAAATTAAATATTATTATAAAATTTTATAATAATATTCAATATTTTTAGATAGACTTAATTGTATTATAAAATATTAATTAATTTTAATTCAATTAACACTAAAATGAAAGATTTGGCTGGTTTCTTTTTTCATAACATCGAAAATCCCCCTCTTTTTGTCCAAAAACTTCTTGGTCAAAATGATGTTAATATGAATGTCACTTGGGTTTTTACAAACGACCCTCAAAACATAGTTCTTCCCGCCTCTCGCCAGCTTGATAGATATAATGGCTTAGCGGCTTCTTTTTCTGAAGACTCACCTTTTTACGCAGGTTTCATCAGAAACGTCGGCTCTTCAGGATTTTTTCAAATAGGTGAAGTTGTATCAAATATGCCACATAAATTATATCTAAGTGCCTTATTGAGAAAAGGGAGTCCACATCTTGCGCATTCGATTTTTTGGCCAAAATTTTCAGTTTCTTCATTTAAGCAAAAATTAACTGAAACATCTTTTCAAGCTCGACAAGATAAGTCTCATTCAGATACTAATTATTCAGGACAATATGTTAAATCTTCTAATATTTCATTTGGTCCGAATAATTTTCAATTGCATAATGAGGCTCATTTAAAACCACCGATTAGCGATCTTAAATCTATTATAATCGAAAAATCAAAAATCGATCCTGATTCAAAATTAATTATTTCAGCTTTAAAATTGCAACATAAAATAAAAAGTGAAAGACATAAAATATTAACTGACACCGATGAAATAAGTAAAAAGAATTTAGAACATTGTATTGATACAGAAATATTAAAAACAAAAATTGCTTATCAAAAAATTGCTTTGCTGTTATTTAGATTAAAATCTAATGAATTAAGAACGTTACCCACAACTAACTCAGAAATACATTCTTCCTTTGCAAGTAAAAATATAAAAGGATTTATAACGCAAGGAGAAGTCCCCCAAAAACTTATAACTAATCAGCCTAATATAAAAATTTGGACAGATACACATAAAATAAAATTCCAGAGTGAAATACAAAATATTCAGCGCGAAAATTCTATTGAAGATCAAACTATTGAAAATTTTAAAACCAGATTTGAAGGCGCAACTCATGAAAATTTAGATGAAATTTATCGTAATTTACAAGAAGACATTGAAAATATAATAAAAAAAATGATGGTAGAACAAGCAATAAGAGATAAGGCTAAAAAATCCGTAATGAAAAAATTAGAAAGAGAAGTTCCCATCGAAATATATGATGAAAGTTCTCAGGATTTAATTAAAAAAGTTGATATTTTAGATTTAATTCTCGAGAAGGATTCTTCTATGAAAATTATTTCAGGATTAGCTAGCCTCGAAGATCTTTCTGTATTTATAGATATTGGTTTAGATTTTTTAAAATTAAAACCAGATAAATCTAAATTTTTTTCGGATTGTTTTAATGAATTAACAAGTGAATCTAAATACAGAATTCTGAAACATGCTTTAGAATCCAAGAGGCCTGATTTTATTGACGCTTTACAACCTGATAAATTGCAATTATTTAATGAAGTATTAGCTCCTGCTCTAGAAAAAAAAGACGCCAATCTAATTAGATTTTTATTGGAAAATCCTGGCCTTAAATATGATTTTCAAGCAGGAAATGGCTTAACGATGCTTCATTTATTTGTCGAAAAAGGCGATATAGAATCGGTAAAAATACTTCTAGCAAGGGGGGCAAATTTTAATTTAACTGATAGCAATGGATTAACTCCCCTTGATATTGCTATAGAAAAATGTGAAATCGATATGATTCAAGAAATTTTAGAAGATGATAAGAGCATTGATTTGCATCAAAAATTAGTTGCACTTAATATTTTAATTGACGTTAACTATAGTAATCTCGATATGCTTAATATGTCAATAGGATATATTGCTAATGAACAACCACATTTATCGAATACTGCTACAAAAATTTTAAATAAAGCCCTTAGTTTAGCTTTAGAAAATTATCAAATATGTGATAATCTGGGCATAGATTCAGATATGAAAAAGATAACAGAAACTTTACTTAAAAATGCTTCAACTAAAACTTCGCAAAATCTGATTTTTTTAATTGCTGAAATGGGCGATTTAAAATTGGCAGAAATAATATTAAAAAAGGATTTAGATTTGAGCTTAAAGAATTCAGATAACCAAACTCCTCTTGATATTGCTATACAAAATAATCGCGTCGAAATGGCACTGGAATTGTCAAAAAAACAAGGAATGCATCCTCGTCAATTACTTGATTTCGCCATATCTACCAAAAAAATTGATTTTTTTAAAATTTTGTTGAAAAAAATTATTGAAACAGAAAGCGATCATAATTCAATCAAAGATTTGGGTTCAACTTTTTTTAAAATAGGGTTTGAAAAAAAAATACAACATTAATTGAGGCTCTCGTAGAAAGTGGTTTAGAGTTAGAAAAAAATTTTATGAAAAAATTTTCTCTTCATATTATGAGCTCCAAAAATGATGGCCCGCTCGCAGATGCGGATATGGAAAACTTAGCCAAAGCCTTTAATTCTAGGGAAAAAATAATAAATAAACTTGATTTTAGCGACAATTTTTTTTGTACATTTTCATTGCCATGCCTTAAAGGAAGCAATAACGAATCAACTAGAGCACAAACAAAATGTTCCTTTACCAAAAGAATGAAAAAATTTTTTGAAAATTTAAAACTAGATAATTTAGAAGAAGTTGATTTTAGCAAAGATCCTAATTTAATATTTCAACCTTTAGAAAGTTTTTTTGTGAGTACTTCCTGTCGAAATTTAAAAAAACTTAACGTTTCTAACACTAGTTTCTTTAGAGGTGTATTTAGTGCCAATAAATTTATACAAAATATTAATGATAATATTGAAGAATTAAACTTTTCTGGTTCTAATTTACATAATCTAAAAATTGCACAATTGAATATCATTGCGAAACATTTAAAAAGAACAAAATTAATCAAAATTGATTTATCTAATAATACAAAAGATTATGATTTTAACAATGGATTTGAAAATTTTCGCCAATTTATTTTTGAAATCATGGATTCTAAAACAATAACGGATCTTAATATTTCAGGAAATAATATACAGGAGGAAGTTTTTAATGTAAATTTTGCAAGAAAATTGGAGGAAAATCCGACTCTGCGCAAACTCAATATTTCTTCTGATATTTTTTATGGAAAATTAGATTTACTTACCGAAGTTCTGAAAAAAAATAATACTTTGCAAGATCTTAATGTTGCTGATAATTTTAATAAATATTTACCTCAAGAAAAACGGCAGTCTTTTGCCACAGCTTTGAAAGATAATTATACCTTGCAAAAACTTACTATATTTCAAGAGTTATATGATGAATTAAAGGAAACATTAGATAGAAATAAAAGAATTTCTGAAAAAAGTAAAATTTTGTTTGGCGAAGAGGGGGTTGGAGAATTAATGTTAGGAAGAAAAATCAAAGAATTAAATGTTACTCTTCAAAAATCTTTTTCTCCCGAAAAAACACAAGAAATTATAGATATAGTCTTAACAAATTGTATTTTTATAGAAAATATTAAATCTGCCAAAGTTGAAATGGCGATGGAAAAAATTAGCATTGATGAATTTCCAGAAAGAGCTTTAATTAACAAAGAAGTTAATGATTTTTTAACCTCTATTACAAAAAAAAGATCAGCAGAAAGTGGTGTGCCCTCAAGCATTCCAGGAAGTGCCAGATTAGGTGGAGCTAAAAGAACTAGACCTTAAAAAAATATTTAAAATTGAAAATTTAATTTAATTTTTTTGTGCCTTAATTATAAATGGGACTTGAGAAATAGTAAACATCATTGAGATCGTCATCATGCCAAAAACCTTGAATTGAACCCAAAAATCGGTTGAAAAATTTCGCCAAATTAATTCGTTTAAAATTCCAAGAGCGCAGAAAAAATAAGCCCAACGCAAAGATAAAATTTGCCAATCTTTATAATCCATTTTTAATTGTTCGCCGAGTAAAAATTTTAACATTGGCTTTTGAGCAAAATTGCCATAAAATAATATTCCCGAAAAGATTAAATTAATAATTGTTGGCTTTATTTTTATGTAATATTCATCATCAAAAAAAATTGTTAAGCCGCAAAAAAATCCTAAAAGTAATGCCGAAAATGTAGCGACTTTAGGAATTTTTCTAGTCAAAATATAGCTTACAAAAATTGCTACAAAAGTTGTAAATAGCATTGCCAAAGTGGCAAATAATAATTTATCATAAACTACTGAAAGTTTATAACAAACAAAGAAAACTATTATCGGGAGATAATCATAGAGAAATTTTAACAAACCTTCTGAACTTTTATTTTTATTCATCACAAACTGCGTTTTGATTAGGCAAATCACTAATTTTTAACAACAGAACTTTGTAAACCATCGCTGAATCTTGGATCATTTTATCATAAATATCATCTCCAATTTTAAAATTCTTTGGAATATCTATAGTTCTAATTCCCCCCATTTTCATGCCGATCAAACCTTTTTCAATTAGCTCATTGAATCTACTACCAACTTCAAAATCCATATTGGATTTGTTAATCATATCACCATTATTCGAATTAATTAAAGTATATTCGATACTTACTTGCGAACCACATTCAACCTGATTTTCACCAACGCCCTGACGAATATCTTTATAATTTATAGCAATTTTTGGATCATTATTAAGGGCTTCAGATTCTTTTGCAGGAATGGTCTCATTATTATTGATCGCCTTTATTTCTTGCTGAGCCTTAGCAATATTATTTAAATTTTTTTTAAGAGAATCGAGAGATTTATCAATATTTTCTTTTGTAAGATGATAAGATGCTGAACGCGGATCTGTTTTGGTTTCGTTAAAAATATAATATAGCAAAGCTACAGTTGCGATCAATTTAACAATCGGCAATTTTAAGAAATTATTTATCGACATAATTTTTTATAATTAGTTTTCCTTGGCGAATTAAAATTAATTTATCGTCTTCAATTTTAACAATAGTTGAGGATGTTTTACTAGTTTTTTTTCCAGCAATTAGCAAATCAAGATCTTTTAGATTTTTTGTAACTGAATTTGCAGAAATACAAGCGTCCTTAAAGGCCTTATTGGCACTAGAAACCGCCAAAATTCCTTTGTATTTTTTGAATAATTCTCTGACAAAATAACTATCAACAATTCTAAAACCGATAAAATTATCATCAATATTATTTAAATTTTTTGCAAGAATTTTTTTTGCAAAATTTGTGGTTTTTAATATTACGGTTATTCCACCTGGCATGTATTTTTTTGTAATTTGATTAGCTAATTCATTGAATATAAATAATTTTTTAGCACTTTCTAAATCTTTTAAAAAAATTGCAATTGGTTTATTTTTTTCACGATCTTTTAATTGATATAATCGGTCAACAGCCTTTGGATTTGTTGCATCCACCGCTACTCCATAAACCGTATCGGTGGCAAAACAAATTACCTTTCCTTTTTGCAAAAAATCGATAGCTATATCAACCGAGTTGGGATTTTTTTGATTAATTACTAGCATTTTAATATTGATTTTATTGGTTCAAAAGTTTTTCTGTGAATATCGCAAATTCCATATTTATTAATATTTTCTAGATGATTTTTAGTACCATAACCATTATGTTTATCAAAATTATAAACTGGAAATTTTTGATGATAATTTAGCATAATTTCATCACGATATTCTTTAGCAATTATTGATGCCGAAGCTATAGAATAGCTCTTCTGATCGCCCTTTATTATCGATTCAATTTGCAATAAATCATCTTGCAAGTTAAATGGTTTAAAATTGCCATCAACTAAAATTATTTTTGGGTATAAATCATATTTTTTACAAAAATCTTGATAGGCTTTAAACATCGCTAATTTGGTTGCATCAAGTATATTTATTTTATCAATTATTTTTTCATCAACCACTCCAATTCCAAATTTACAATTAATTTTTAAATCATTATAAATTTTTTTACGAAGATTTTTTGAGAGTTTTTTTGAATCATTGATTTCAGCTAAAAAATTATTTTGATTCAGCATTACACAAGAAGCTACAACAGGTCCTGCCAAGGGTCCGCGCCCCACTTCATCGATACCGCAAATTAAAGATGTATCAAAATTTTTTTCTATTAAAAAAGATGGTTGCATTGAATAAAAGTTTTTCTTAGAATTGAAAAAATAATAGGAACAAAATTTTATTAATCATTTAATATTTTCAAATATGTCATTTTCTAAAAAAAACCAAAAGCCTTCTAGTTTAAAACTAGTGATCGCTTCAATTATAATTGCCTCAATAGCTGGATTTGCATATTATGGCTACACTAAAAAAAGTGAAAAAATCGATGGCGATAAAAAAGAAACAACCACCGAAACAACTAATGAAATCAAGTCTACTGGTCTAGATCCAGATAAGGACGTTTCGGATGTTAAAGATGTTGAAGAAGTTGTTGCTAAATGGATTGAAGCCAATCCTCAAGCCATTATAAATTCTGTACAAAATATGCAGAAAAAAATGATGGAAGAGCAAACTAAAAATGCTCAAAAAAATATCGGTCAGAAAAAAGAAGAGTTATTTAACGATTCAAATTCTCCGCAATTTGCTCCAGAAGGCTATGATATTTCAATCGTTGAATTTTATGATTATGCTTGCGGATATTGCAAAAAAGCTCAAGGAATCGTTGATGAACTTTTAAAATCTGATAATAAAGTTCGCATAATTTACAAAGATTTCCCAATTCTTGGTGAACCTTCACAAGAAATGTCAAAAGTCTCTATAGCGGTTAATTTAATAGCTCCAAACTCTTTCAGAAAATTTCATGACGCTTTAATGAAAACCAATGAAAGAGGCAAATCTGCTGCAATAAAAGCCGCTAAATCAGCTGGAATCGACACTAAAAAACTCGAAGAAGTTTTGAAAAACGAAAAATCTAAAATTGAAAAAATTCTTCAAGATAATATCTCTCTTGGAAGTTCAATTGGAATTAATGGAACACCAGGCTTCATCGTCGGTGAAGAACTAATCCCTGGAGCTATGGAAGTTGCAAATTTCAAAGAAAAAATTAGCGCTTTAAGAGCAAAATAATAACTAAAAATATTTCCCAAAACCCAAGCTTTTTTAATTAAAAGCTTGGGTTTTTTTATAAACAATAAATACTTCTAGAACATTGGAAATCAACGATTTATCAGATAAACAACAAAAAGTCATAGAATTATTTCTTCAAGGTAAAAATTTATTTATTTCAGGCGGTGCTGGTTGTGGCAAATCATATTTATTAAATTTTTTAAAAAGAAATTTTGCCAATAATGGTTTAGAAATAACCGCTAGCACAGGTATTGCGGCGGTTAATATTGGAGGCTCAACTATTCATTCTTGGGCAGGAATTGGACTTGCAAATCAACCAATTGAACAAATTGTTGAAAATATTTTCTTACCAAAATTTTCAAAAGTTCGACGTAAAATTATTAAAACAAAAACATTGGCGATTGATGAAATATCAATGATTTCGCGTGAAGTTTTAGAAATTTTGAATCAAGTTTTTCGGGCAATAAGAGGTAATGAAAAACCCATGGGCGGAATGCAAATGTTGTTTTTCGGAGATTTTTTGCAACTCCCCCCAATCAATCGCGACAATGATTCATCAAATTTTTGTTTTAACTCAAAAACATGGGAAGATCTCGATTTTCATAATATAATTTTAGATAAAATCTTTCGCCAATCTGATGAAAAATTTATTAAACTTTTAAATAATTTACGCTTTGGAATTGTTGACAATGAAGATAAAAAAATTCTCGAATCTCGCATTAATGTAAAAGATGATAATTCTGCGATCCGACCTACAATTCTAACCACTCACAACGCTAAAGTTGAATTTGTAAATAATAAATATTTAAAAAATATTCCAAATCCCGAACAAGCTTTTCAAGCCGAATATAAGGGCGATGCTTACAAAATTGAATTTTTGAAAAAAAATTGTATCGCTTATCAATCCTTGAAATTAAAGGTTGGAGCTCAGGTGATGATGATAAAAAATACTTTACAAAAAGAAGGAATCATCAATGGCTCTCTTGGAATTGTCAAAGATTTTTCCACCAAAAAACTATTTCCGATAGTTGAATTTGCTAATGGCAAAACTTTCACCATCTCTCCCGAAGAATGGATTTTAGAAAAACTCGATCCCGAAACTCGCATTAATAAAGTCGAAGCATCAATTTCTCAAATTCCATTAATTTTAGCGTGGGCGATCACAATTCATAAATCGCAAGGCTTAACTCTTGATAAAATTTCATGCGATTTATCGGATAGTTTTAGTCCCGGACAAAGTTATGTCGCACTCTCGCGAGCTCGAAATTTAGAAGGAGTTTTCATTGAATCTCTAAATTTTTCTAGAATAAATGCCGATGCCAATGCCATAAATTTTTATAAAAAAATAAAAAATTATGCGTAAAAAAGTTAAAAATTTTTTTTCTGCACAAATAAATCAAGAACAAAATTATAATGGAATTTTTGAAATAATTCTCTCATGTTTTTTGCTCTCAATCGTTGTTGCTCTTGTTCGTCACCTTAATGAACATTTTCATATTTTTTTCATTGTTATGATGAGAAATTTTTTCGGATTAATTTTTCTTTTACCACAATTTATAAAAAATCGTGGCACTATTTTTCAAACGAAAAATATTTATTTACATGTTTTTCGTGGTGGCAATGGCACGATCTCGATGTTTTTTTGGTTTTATGCCGTAAACTCTCTTCCCTTGTCAGAAGCGGTTTCTTTAAGTTTTTTAACACCAATTGTTACCACCATTGCTTCGATGATTTTCTTGAAAGAAAAAGTTTCAAAAAATATTTTTATGGCGAGTTTTATAAGTTTTATCGGCGTTATAATTATTCTGCGCCCCGGCTTTCATAAATTTGATGAAGGTTATATTTTTTCATTTTGCTCAATTATTTTTTGGACGATTTCAAATTTGATAGTCAAGACTATGACCAAGACTGACAAGCCTCAAACCATAGTTGCTCACATGACTTTTTTCATGTTTATTTTTTCGATGCCCTTCGCCCTTCCCTATTTGGCACCACTTAATTTTACCGCCTTTATCGAATTTTTTATTTTAGGAATAATTTCCAATATTTCTTACAAACTTATTGCCGAAGCTTATAGTAAAAATGATTTATCAATCCTACAGCCATTTGATTTCTCAAGATTAATATTTACAAGTCTTGTGGCTTATTTTATATTTGATGAAAAGCTCGACATTTGGGTTTTTTTTGGATCTTTAATAATTTTATTTGGATTAATTTTAATCGTCAAAAAAAAGTCATTAAAATCACAAAAAAAACTTGTGCGAAATGCTTCTGAATTATAGAATTTCTGGAAATTAAAAAACTATGTCCCAAAATTTTGAAAAATATTTTATCAAGGCAATCGAAGATTTAAAAAACGAAAATCGTTATCGTGAATTTGTCGATATCGCTAGAATTTGCGGAGAATTTCCTTTTGCCATCAATCAAAAAAATGGCAAAAAAATTGTGGTTTGGTGCTCCAATGATTATCTCGGAATGGGGCAAAACCCGCAAGCAATTTCACAAGCCAAAAAAGCACTTGAAGACTACGGAATCGGCTCTGGCGGAACTCGCAATATTTCGGGAAATAATTCCCCGATTCTTGATTTAGAAAAAACCGTCGCTAATTTACATAAAAAACAAAATGGTTTGGTTTTCTCTTCAGGCTATGTCGCCAATGACGGAGCTATTCAAGCTCTAGTCAAAATTATTCCCGATTTAATAATTTTTTCCGACGCTAAAAATCACGCCTCAATCATTGCTGGAGTTAAAAATAGTGGCGCCAAAAAACATGTTTTTCGCCATAATGATTTAAATCATCTCGAAGAATTATTAAAAAATTATGATTTATCTCAACCAAAATTAATCATCTTCGAGTCAGTCTATTCAATGGATGGCGACTTTGGAAAAATCGCCGAAATTGTGGCGATCGCCAAAAAATATCAAGCTTTAACTTATATCGATGAAGTTCACGCTGTTGGGCTTTATGGAGAAACTGGAGCCGGACTTACCGAACAATTAGCAATTCAAAACCAAATCGATATTATTCAAGGCACCTTCGCCAAAGGCTTTGGCTCTGTCGGAGGTTACATCACCTCTTCGCAAATAATTATTGACGCCATTCGCTCTTACGCTTCGCCTTTTATTTTTAGCACCTCAATGCCACCAAGCATAGCAGTAGCTTGCAAAGTCAATATTGAACATTTAATCAAGAGCAAAATTGAGCGCGAAAAACTTTTCGTTAATGTTGCGGAAGTTAAAAAAAGACTTTTGGAAAATAAAATTAATATTTTTGAAAACAGCTCCCATATTATTTCGGTTCGCATTGGCGACGCCAAAAAAGCCAAAATTATTTCGCAAAAACTTTTGGAAAATTTCGATATTTATGTTCAACATATAAATTATCCAACGGTGGCAAAGGGCGATGAAAGATTGCGAATCACTCCGAGCGCTTTGCATAATCAAAAAATGATTGATGATTTAATCTTGGCTTTGACGCAAATCATTAAGGAAGTGCTCTAAAATAAGGCTGGCGGACACGTCGTCATAATCTTTTTTGGCTGATTTTTTCATAGATTTATTAACAAAATCTCGGGCTTTAAAACTTGATAATCTTTCATCAAAAACAACTAAAACTATATTTTTTACGAGTAAATCTTTCAAAAAAATTTCAAAATTTTTAACAAAATTCATTACAAAATCCGACATCAAATTTTCTGAGCCATCCATTTTGATGGGAAAGCCAAAAATTATCGCAATCACAGGATTTTCTTGAATTATTGATAAAAGTGTGGCAAAATCTTTTAAATTACTTTGACGCTTTATAATAAGCTTCGGCGTTGCAATTGTTTGTGTATCATCACAAATCGCAACTCCAATTTTTTTAGTGCCAACATCTAGAGCGAGTATACGCCCTTTGGTTGGTAAAATTTTTTTACAATCACTTATTTCTCTATAAATCATAAATAAAATATGGCAAAAATTACACAAAAAGATATCGAGAAAATTTCTCGACTCGCACAAATCGAAATTAAAGATGGCAAAGAAATTTTAGCAACTCAAATTGAAAATGTAATCAATTGGATTGAAAAACTCAATGAAGTTAATACCGATAATATCGAGCCGATGATAAATGTCCATAACGAACCTTTACATTTAAATGCCGATGAAGTGAGTGCTGGCAATATTGCCGACGATGTTTTAAAAAACGCTCCAAAACAAATTTACGGTTATTTTGCCGTTCCCAAAGTCATTGAATAATTAAAATTGTGAGCCAATTATTTTTCGATTTTTATGATTCTAAAAATATCGATAATTTTAAAAGTGAAGATTTTTTAAAACTTTCTGAAAATATCGATGCTTATAATTTTTTAGATAATTTTTTTAAGCAAAATAATTTTTTATTTGATGCCGAGAAGTCTTGTATTTTAAGGGGCGAAAGTGGTTGCGGAAAAACGCATTTACTCAATATTTTCTCTCAAAAATATCAAATTAATTTTATATCTGAAGAGCAAATAAAATCAGAAAATCCATTAAGAATTTTTTACGAAAATGGTTTTTTTGTAATTGATAATTTTTGCCAAATTGCAGATGAAGAAAAACTTTTACAATATTTAAATTGTGCTACGGAGAGTAAAGCATTTTTGATTTTAGTTTTTGATAAAAATAAAATTTTTGAACTAAAAGATTTAGAGTCACGAATAAAAAATATTACTTCGTGCCAGATATATCAAGCTTCGCTCGATTCTTTAAAGCAAATTTTTATAAATATTTTAGCCAAAAAACAAATCGATTTATCAAATCAAATTATAAACTATATTTTTACCAATATTCCACTGAACTACTCCTCTCTAAATCAAATCATTAAAAAAATCGATTTTTTTTGTCGCGAAAATGATGAAAAATTGAATCTAAATAATATTAAAGATATTTTGAAAATTTAAAAATTTTTACTAAAAATAATCTCAATAAAAAAATAAAATGTTAAAATTTCAAACGCGCTATAATTTCATCGCGAGAAAGTAAATTTATGACATGTTTTAATTCGGGTCCATGTTCTTTGCCAGTTAGAGCTAAGCGGATTGGCATAAATAATTCTTTGCCTTTTCGTGTGCTATTTTTCTTAATTTCTTCAAGCCAAATTTGCCATGAATTTTCTTGCGAAGTGTCTTGAGGTAATGATTCAAGAGCTTTGTGCAAAAGTTCTAAATCTTGTGGAGAATTTTTATAACGAAATTCATCGTAAAAAATTGCACACCAATCTTGAATCTCATGAATAAAATTAATATTATGTTTACAAATTTCCCATAATTTTTCGGAAATATTATACTTTATATTCATTTCTTTAATTCTTGTCGAAATATGTTCAAAACTGAGTATTTGCAATAATTTCTGATTAATATTCGTAAGTTCTGTTATATCATAATTCATCGCCGATTTCGAAAATTTATCAAAACTAAAATCGGAAATTAATTGCTCGAAATTTTGATAAATTTTAAGACTTTCCGAAGTGCCGATTTGTGCTAATAAATTAACAATCGCCATGGGTTCGTAGCCATCTTGACGCAAAGTTTTGACATCAAAACCACCTTCCCTTTTAGAAATTTTACCTTCCGAAGCCTTGACCAAAGCCAAATGAGCAAAGTCGGGAGCTTTGGCGCCTAAAGCTTCAAAAATCTGAATTTGAATGGCGGTATTGGTGATGTGATCTTCGCCACGAATAATATCGGTAATGCCATAATCAATATCATCAACCACCGAACAAAAAGTGTAAGTTGGAACGCCAAAACCATTTTCATCTTCTTCGCGAATTAAAATTGGATCGGAAAAATGGCGTCCATCATAAGTAATTTTGCCCTTAATTTTATCATCCCAACTAGTGGGCTTATCATTGAGTAAGAAGCGATAATGAGGCTTCAAACCGCTTTTTCTTAATTCATCTTTTTGCTCTTTGGTAAGTTTTAACGAAGCGCGATTATAAACCGGCGCAATGCCCGAAGCGCTTTGGGCTTTTCTTTGTAAATTCAACTCCTCGGCGGTTTCGAAACATTCATATAGTCGATTATTTACGAGCAATTTATTTTTGGCTTCTTCGTAACGAGCCAAGCGATCGGATTGCTTAAAAACCTCGTCATAATTGAGTCCGAGCCATTTCATATCGGTGAAAATCATGTCGCGATATTCGTCACGAACCCTTTGCGAATCGGTGTCGTCCAAACGTAAGAAAAATTTTCCATTAGTTTTTTTAGCGTAAAGATAATTGATAATTGAAGCGCGAATATTACCAACATGCAAAAAGCCTGTCGGCGAAGGAGCGAAGCGAACTTTTGTGGTCATAAAATTTTTTAATCAAATCTGTTTTAATGAAATTTATTTTAAAATTATGCGATTTTAAAAGTGGAAATTCAAGTAAGAATATAATTAAAATGGTTTGATTATAGTTGCCTCAATTTCCAAAAAGATTAATTGAAAAATTTTGTTATTTAATTTTACTATTTTAGAATATTTTTTTATTTATTTAAACAACCAAATCTTTATGACAATTAAAAATATTGATGCGAAGACTTTAAAAAATTGGCTTGATAATGATCAAGCGATTTTGATTGATGTTCGCCAACCCGCAGAACATCGCTCACAAAAAATTGACAAAGCAAAATTGATACCTCTCGACGAAATTTGCAAAGAAAAATTACCCGATATTGGTGATAAAAAATTAGTAATACATTGCCAAGGTGGCAAAAGAAGTTTATCGGCTTGTCAAAAATTATTAAACGAAAATCTCGGTATCGAAATTTATAACCTCGAAGGAGGGATTAATAGCTGGTGTTCCAGCGGTTGTGGTGGCGATAAAACAAATAATTTTTTGCCACTTGATCGCCAAGTGCAATTAATAATCGGCTTGCTGGTTATTATTTCGGTTTTTTTAAGTTTTTTTGTAAGTATAAAATTCTTAATTTTAACTTTAATAATTGGGCTTGGGCTTATATTTGCTGGTCTTAGCGGAATTTGTATGTTGGCAAATCTCATCGCCAAAATGCCATGGAATAGATAATAAATTTTATTTTAAAAAATCAAAAATCATGTTGCAAAAAAAAGTAATTATTGTCGGTGGCGGACCAGCCGGACTCATGTCGGCACAAATTATTGCAAGTGCAGGTCATCAAGTTAAAATTTATGATGCGATGCCGAATTTTGGTCGCAAATTTTTATTAGCGGGCAGAGGCGGTTTAAATTTAACTCACAGCCAATCATTTGAAAAATTTGTAAAAAATTATTTTGAAAATCAAGATTGGCTCGAGCCTTGCATTAAAGAATTTGATGCCAATGATTTACAAAAATGGTGTCACGAATTGGGTCAAGAAACTTTTATTGGCTCAAGTGGCCGTGTTTTTCCAAAGAGCATGAAAACCTCGCCCTTGCTTCGCAATTGGCTTAGAAAACTTGATAATTTAGGAGTTAAATTTTTTCCAAATCATCAATGGCTGGGCTTTGATAATCAAGATTTAATTTTTAAAAATCGTGAAAATAATTTAATTCACGAAAAATCCGATGCAACCTTGTTAGCCCTTGGCGGAGCTTCGTGGCCTCAACTTGGATCAAACGGTAAATGGGTTGATATTCTATCAAATTACGACATAAAAATTTCCAAACTCGAACCCGCAAATTGTGGATTAATCGTCAATTGGTCAGATTATTTTAAGCAAAAATTTGCCGGAACTCCGCTCAAATCCATCGCCATTACTCATAACAATATTACTCACAAAGGCGAGTTTGTTATTACCAAAAATGGCATTGAGGGCAATGCGGTTTATGCTCTTTCTTCATATCTTCGCGAGACTATTAAAAAAGATGGCAAAGCGATTTTATATCTCGATCTTCGTCCCGAAATGTCGCTTGAAAATCTTGAAAAAAAATTGGCGATTCAAAATAAAAAATCATTTAGTAATTATTTACAGAAAGCCGGATTTGCCAATTACACCAACTCATTACTGCGAGAATTAATTGGCTTAGATAAAATTAACAATGCTAACTCGCATGATTTGGCAAATTATTTAAAAAATCTGCCGATTACTTTAATTGCAACTAGCGACATTAATCGGGCAATCTCTAGTGCCGGTGGCATTAAAAAAGAATCCTTCGATGATAATTTTATGCTAAAAAATCTTGCGGGAGTTTTTGTTGCGGGTGAAATGCTTGATTGGGAAGCGCCGACGGGAGGATATTTATTACAAGCTTGTTTTAGCACCGCGATTCGTGCTTCCAAGGGGGTTTTGAAGTTTTTGGAAAAGATGTAATAAATTTTGCATAATTAGAGTCTCTAGGGAGCAACGGGGGCGAAGCAATCCTAAAAAAAACAAAATTTACCGCGGATACGGCGATTTACTCGCCGTGGAGCGATTCAGCTGAAAGCTAAATTTGCAAAGCAAATTTAAGTAAGTAATAAATTCGGTCGCATCATTTTAAAGTGGATTCGGTATTATTTTGATGAGCCATGACTTCAAGTAAATCGGAATTGGTTTTATAAATATTAAAACTTCCGCATTCTTCGCAACATTTTTTGGAACCCGTAAATCGATATAATGAATAAAAAATTGCGATTGGACTGAATGCAATCCACCAAAAAATTTCAGTTTTTCTACTGCCTCTGCGAACTTTTTTTGCCTTGCCGACATGCTTGCAATTGGTGCAAATATATTTTTGGATTTTTGCCATTAAAAATTAAATTTATTGGTGGTCGGATAACGACGATCTTTATCGAAAGATAGTTGTGAAATTTTCACTCCAATCACCGCTTGTTTGCGTTTATATTCACTTAGCAACACCAGTTTAGCAACTTTTTTAACAGTCTCCGCCTCAAAACCAAGCTCGATTGTTTCATCAATGGATTTTTGTTCTTCAATTAAAGCATATAAAATTTTATCAAGCTCGCTATAGTCGGGCAAAGAATCCGAATCTTTTTGATCATAACGCAATTCAGCGCTCGGAGCCTTGTCGATAATATTTTGCGGAATCAAATTTATACTTTTAAAATCAGAAATTTTGCATAAATTTTGATTACGAAAATTTGCCAATTGATAAATTTCACTTTTATAAAAATCTTTAATCGGATTGAAGGCTCCATTCATGTCGCCGTAAAGCGTAGCATAACCACAAGCCATTTCCGATTTATTGCCCGTCGAAAGCAAAAGAGCATTTTTGGAATTAGAAATTGCCATCAAAATATTGCCACGAATTCTTGATTGTAAATTCTCTTGCGCCAATGAAGAGATGGTTTCTTGGCTTTTTATTGTTGTTAAATTTTTCTGAAAAATTTCTTCAATTTCAATAATTTTTAAAGCAACTTGCAAATTTTTAGCACATAATTTGGCATCAGCCATTGAGCTTTGCGAGTTGAATTTTGTAAGAAGCGCATAAAGTTCAACATTGTCACTTCCCAAGGCATCAACTGCAATTGTTGCCACTAAAGCCGAATCAATTCCGCCCGACATTCCGAGAATAATTTTGTCAAAATTATTTTTATGAATATAGTCGCGAAGCCCTAAAACACTGGCTTGATAATTTTTTTCAACATTATCATCGATAAAACCATAAGTTTTTTGTTGATGTGAAATAATTTCAATTTTTCCTTTTTTATTAACCAAAATTTGTGCGGAATCTTCAATAAAATTTGCCATTTGTAAAGCCTTAGAGCCTTGATTATCCAAGATAAAACTGGCACCATCAAAAAGCAAACTATCTTGCCCGCCAATTTGATTAACATAAATCAATGGTTTTTTTAGGTTTTGCGAATATTTCTCAGTAATCAACAATCTTTGTTGGTTTTTATTTTTTTCAAAAGGCGACGCATTGATTGCAATAATTAAATCAAAAACTTGCTCGGAAAGTAAAAATAAATTGCGCTCATCCCACAAATCTTCGCAGATTAAAATTACCACATCAAAACCACGAAATTCTATATTTGAAATATGCGATGAAGGCTTGAAATATCTGTTTTCATCGAATACGCCGTAATTTGGTAAAGTTTTTTTATTTATAACATTTTTAACTTCGCCATCTTCAATTAAAAGCGCCGAATTGCGCAAAACTTTTTTCTTTCTTTCACTTTCATAAATCGGCGCCCCAAATAAAATTGCACAATTTTTATCTTTAGTTTTTGTCGCGATTTCTAAAATTTTTTCTTGGCATTTTTTGATAAAATGCTCTTTGAGCCATAGATCTTCGCAAGGATAACCGCAAATTGCCATTTCCGAAAAAACCGCCAAGTCGCAATTTTGTAAATTCGCAACCTCATATTCTTTAATTATTTTTTCAAAATTCCCATCAAGATCCCCAACCACAAAATTAATTTGCGAAAGATGAATTTTTAATGATTTTTGTTCAAAATTTTCGGACATATTTTTAATTAAATTTCCATAATTTTTTATATTTGCCATCGGCAACAAACTCAATTAAACCAATATTACGTAAATATTGTAAAGTTTGCCTAATTTTATCTTTAATAAATTTATTTTCGGGATAAATTTGCTTAAGATAATTTTCATAAAAATAAACTTCCTCAAGATCAAAAAATTGATTATTATTTTGATTTAAAATAATAAAAATTTCTTTTTTCCAACCTTTTAGAGAATTTGTTATTGAATGAGTTGAAATAAAATTCAAATAATTTTTTTCTTTTTCAATAATTTTTAAATCAATTTCTAAATTTTTTTGAGCGATTTCAATTATTTGTTTTGCTTGCGAAATATTTTCAGAATTCACTTCAAAAGCTTTTTCATTATCAAAAATTTGATTAAAATCATGGATGACATTTTGCGAAAAATCTTTATCATTTGAAAAAATTCCATATTCAAAATTTTTTACCAAACCTCCAAATGTAAGGTTTGAAGAAGAAATCACAAATTTTTCATCATCAAAAATATAAATTTTGGCGTGCAAAGATGGATAGCTTTTAATTGAAGAATTATTAGCAATAAATTCTTCTAGAGCTTGAATATCTAAAGAATTATTAATAAGATTATTAATTTTAAAATCGGTTATTAATTGAATTTTTGTTTGTAAATTTTTACATTGAAAAATATTTTTACAAATCTGCTTTGAAATATAAGGCGAAGAAATTTTGATGTTTTTTTGCGATTGAGAAACCAATTGATAAAGCTTCTTATCCCAAGGATTTTTAACAATTTCAAACAATTTAAGTCGCTTTTTATTTAAGAAAAATAGGCTTGCCAAAAATGATAAGCCAAAAAAATGAGATTGTATTTTCATAAATTATTTTGTGGTGAAAAACTAATTTTTATTCTCATAACTTAGCTCAAATAAACAAAAGTTGCAATCAATTATTTTTTTAATAAAATCCAAATCTCTTAAAAATTAGCAAAACCAAAATGATAAAAATTGCCAATATTGAATTACAAGAGAATGTGCTGTTAGCGCCGATGTCGGGCGTGACTGATTTGCCTTTTCGTAAATTGGTAAAAGGTTTCGGCGCGCCGTTGGTGATTTCCGAAATGATCGCCTCGCGCGCCATGATTTTACAAACTCGCGAGTCGTTAAAAAAATGCCAAAAAGATGATTCACAATATCCAATGTCAGTGCAATTGGCGGGGTGTGAACCCGACGTCATGGCAGAAGCGGCAAGGCTTAACGAAGAAATGGGTGCCGATATTATTGATATAAATTTTGGTTGTCCCGTTAAAAAAGTTGTTAATGGTTTTGCCGGAAGCGCTTTGATGAAAGATGAAGAATTGGCGACGCGGATTATGGAGGCTGTAGTCAAGGCGGTGAAAATTCCGGTGACGATGAAAATGCGTTTGGGCTGGAATTCAGAAAATTTAAATGCACCGAGTTTAGCAAAAAAAGCTCAAGATGTTGGGATAAAAATGCTTACGGTTCATGGGCGCACAAGGTGTCAAATGTATAATGGCAAAGCCAATTGGCACGAAATTGCTAAAGTTAAAAATGCCGTTGAAATTCCCGTAATCGCCAATGGCGATATTAAAAATGCCGAAGATGCCAAACTCGCTTTGAATTTTTCGGGAGCGGATGGCGTTATGATTGGTCGTGCTTGTTATGGCAAGCCTTGGCTTATCGCCCAAATTTCGGGACAATTAAGCGGTAAAAAAATTATCGAAACTCCATCTTTGCTTGAACAAAAAAATATTGTTCTCGAGCATTTTACGCAAATGATTGAACATTACGGAGCACAAGTTGGAATTTCTTTGGCAAAAAAACATATTGGCTGGTATAGCTCTGGACTTGCCGGCTCGGCAGATTTTCGCGCCAAAATAAATATGAGTGGAAGCTTTAGCGAATCACAAAAACATTCCGAAAATTATTTTTTAGAAGCGAGTGAAGAAATAAAAAATAGCATTGTTGATTTTTACGAAAAACAATTTGAATATTTGAATATCTAGATTATGAACGCTTAAATTTTTAAAAATTTAGCGAATGGTTTTAGATAAGATATTAATTATCTTAACCTCATTTCAGATCCTAAAATCGATGGACCTCCGGGGTTTGTTCCAGGCTCTTCTCTTCTTTGCCTTTTGCTCCCCCTGCCTTCATCCGACTCATGTGATAATTCTCTAATTTTGTTATCCACTTTCTCTTTTAGATTTTCACCTCTTTCAATTTGTTGAATTTTATTAGAAATTTCAACGGCACTCGATGATAAATGATCTTCTATTTCTAAATATTGTGCTTTTAAAGTTTTTAATTCTTTTTGCCTCTCATCAAATTCCTCCTTGCCTAAAAAGATCATAGCAAAATCTTTATGAATCCCATTTAAAGAAGCTTCCGCAATATATTCACGAGCTTTATTTATATCACTCAAATCCCTCAAAACATTATCAACTTTATGCCATACTTTTGCTATATTTTCATCAGTTAGAAATCTTCTAATTATTTGTTCACAAGTTATTCCTTTGGAAATTCCCTTCCAAGCTCCTCCAGTTTTATCTTCTATTGATTCTTTATTTTGATTGTAAATTTCTCTTAACATCGCATTACCAAGTTCAATTTGGACCCCTTCACCAACCACCTCACCAGATTGACTTTTCAGACTCAGTATTTCTTGTTCAATTGTAGCAATTATAGCCATTCTTTTAGCAATATTAAGCTTTGAAGAAATATCTTGTTCAACAGCAAAATCAGTTAAAATAGCGGTCTTTACAAAACCCATCACTGGCTGATTGATGCAAGCTTTCAAATAATGTATCGAATTATTTTCTAGAACATCTAACACATAAGGATGATCTTTAATTGCTTTGGCAACTTTTTTAGCATGATCATATATTTCTTCAGTGTTACCTCGCTGAATAATATTTTCAGACGTAAAGCGCTTAAATAGTTTCAAGGTTGATTTGTCTGAATAAATTGGTGCATCTCCATTATCTTTATTTACCTCTAAATATGCCTGATCAAGCAAATCATAGCAAGAAGAAATCAAAGGATTAACAAAATGCTCTGGCCAACGTATTTGAAATCGAAAATTTCCAGCTTCGGCATGTTTTTTTTCAAGCTCCCTGAGTAAATTAATATTTTCCACAGAAAGATTGTCGCAAAGAGAAAGATCAAGATTTTCTAATTTATCCAATTTTAATATAGATTCAGGTAGGTGAGTTAAATTTTTGCAATAAGAAAGTATGAGTATTTTAAGTCCTTCTGGCAAAGGATCTGGCAATTTTGTTAAGGATTCGCAACTAGAAAGATTGAGTTCTTTAAGATTTTTGGGCAAAGGATCTGGCAACTCTGTTAAAGATTTACAACCATAAAGATTGAGTTCTTTAAGATTTTTGGGCAAAGGATCTGGCAACTCTGTTAAAGATT
>SYAR01000036.1 GCA_005787525.1 Rickettsiales bacterium | reverse complement strand
TGGTTCAAAAACTTTTGTTGATAATTTTGAAGAGCAGCTAGTTGGCAGAATGACGGGCGAAAAAATTGATGTTAAAGTTAATTTCCCAGCCGATTATTTTAGACCAGCTCTTGCTAATAAATCAGCGGTTTTCGCTGTTGAAATTGTTTCGATTTTAAAATTAGAAAATCAAACACTTGACAATGAATTCATTAAAAAAACTACGGGATTTGAGGATATCGAAGAAATGAAAGACGATATTTTTGATCAAATGAATGTTAATTATTCAACAACTTGCAGAGCTATCTTCAAAAAAGAATTATTTGATTATCTAGATTCTTTTTATAAAATCGAATTACCAGTTGGATTGGTTAATGAGCAAAGTAAATTCTTGAAAGAAATGACAGGAACTACTGCCAATAAAGAAGAAGTTGTTTCAACTGAATCTAAATTAAAAAGCTTGAAATTATCGCAAAGAATGGTGCGTTGTGGCTTGATTCTTGCCGATATTGCTAGCAAAAATGGCATTCAAGTTTCTAACGAAGATGTTGATCAAGAAGTCAAAAATATTATTGGTCAATATCCAGAACAAGAAGCTCAAATTTTGGAAATGTATAATAAAAATCCACAAGCGATTCAGCAAATTCAAGGAGCAATTCTCGAAGAAAAAACTATTGATTTTATTTTACAAAAAATCAATATTAATGAAATGAGAGTTTCTTCAAAACAAATTGACAGATTGTGGTTTGACATTTCAAATAATCAATAATTAACATTATAAAAATATTATGAACGATTTATTAGATGCGCTAAAATTAGTTACTTTCCCAATTCACAAAGAAGGTTATAAATTTATATTTATATTTGCTATCGCTACGGCTATTTTAGCTTTATTGAGCAATTTTCTTGGTGTGATTGGTTTGGTCGCAACACTTTGGTGTATCTTTTTCTTTCGTGATCCTGAAAGATTCGTTCCTCTAGAAGACAACGTCATCATTAGTCCAGCAGATGGCGTTGTTACTAGAGTTGAGTATGGTGCAGAAGCTCCAGAAGAACTTGGTTATGGCAAAACAAAATTCAATAAAATTAGCATTTTCTTAAATGTTTTTAATGTTCACGTTAATCGCGTTCCTTTGTCTGGAGCGGTTACCAAAGTTATTTACCGCCCTGGAAAATTTTTAAGTGCCAATGCAGAAGATGCTAGCGTTGAGAATGAGAGAAATTCAGTTGTGGTTAAAAATTCTAATGGAACAGAAATTATTTTCGTTCAAGTTGCCGGTCTAGTTGCTCGCAGAATTATCTCTGATTTAAAAGAGGGTCAAGAGGTTGTGGCAGGTCAAAGATATGGTATAATTCGTTTCGGGAGTAGGGCAGATTTATATTTTCCAGAAAATGTTGAAATTAAATCTTTATTAGGGCAAACTATGGTTGGTGGCGAAACAATTATCGCAAAGATTAACTAAATTTTTTTAAAAATGCGTTCCCTAAATATTGCAAAATTAGCTTCTAAAAGAGAAGAGGCCCGCATTGGCGGTGGCCAAAAAAGAATCGATATCCAACATTCAAAAGGCAAATTAACGGCTCGCGAAAGAATCGAAGTTTTGCTCGATCCCGATTCATTTGAAGAATATGGTCTTTATGTTGAACATCGTTGTTCAGATTTTGAAATGGAAGATAAAAAACATCCCGGAGACGGCGTTGTTTCTGGTCAGGGCACAATCAATGGTCGTTTAGTTTTCGTTTATAGTCAAGATTTTACGGTGATGGGTGGCTCGCTCGGCGAGGCTCACGCTAAAAAAATCTGCCACATGCTTGATAAAGCTATGCAAGTTGGTGCTTTAGTCATCGGAATTAATGATTCGGGTGGCGCTAGAATCCAAGAAGGCGTTGATTCTTTAGGCGGTTATGGTGAAATTTTTCAACGCAATATTGATGCTAGTGGCGTCATTCCGCAAGTTTCTTTAATCATGGGACCATGTGCCGGCGGAGCAGTATATTCGCCAGCTCTCACCGATTTCACCATCATGGTTGAAAATTCTTCTTACATGTTTGTCACTGGTCCCGATGTGGTTAAAACGGTGACTCACGAAACAGTTTCGCAAGAAGATTTGGGTGGTGCATCGGTTCACGGTTATAAAAGTGGAGTTGCTCATTTAACTTTCAAAAGCGACATCGAAGCGCTTCTACAAACTCGTCGCTTAATTAATTTTTTACCACTTTCTAATAAATCAGAATTACCCCAAATTCCCGTCGATGATAATTTCGATCGCGTCGATGTTTCGCTCAACACTTTAATTCCAGAAAATCCAAATCAACCTTATGACATGTTGGAGTTGGTTGAAAAAATTCTCGATGAAGGCGATTTTTACGAAATTCAACCAAATTATGCCAAAAATATTATTATTGGTTTCGGCAGAATGGAAGGTCAGACTGTTGGGGTGGTTGCCAATCAACCTATGCAATTAGCCGGTTGTCTCGATATCAAAGCCAGTGAAAAAGGTGCACGTTTTATTCGTTTTTGCGATGCTTTCAATATTCCAATTTTAACTTTCGTTGATGTCCCTGGATTCTTACCTGGAACCGATCAAGAGCATAATGGCATCATTAAACACGGCGCCAAATTGCTTTATGCTTATGGCGAAGCGACAGTACCAAAAATTACCGTTATTACCCGTAAAGCCTACGGCGGAGCCTATATCGTTATGAACTCAAAACATTTATGTGGTGATGTTAATTTTGCGTGGGCAAATGCCGAAATTGCGGTGATGGGACCCGAGGGTGCAGTTGAAATTATTTTCCGCGAAGACGCTAAAGACCCGACCACCAAGGCTTTACGAGTGGCAGAATATCGTGAAAAATTCGCTTCGCCTTTCGTCGCGGCTTCACGAGGCTTTGTTGATGAAGTAATTCGTCCACAAAATACCCGCAAAAGAATTTGCATGTCATTACAAATTTTGAAAAATAAAAAAGTTCAAAAACCTTGGAAAAAACACGACAATTTACCTTTATAAATTTTGTTAAAATAAAATCTTTTCAAAGTGTTTCTGCGCTATTTTTATATTTTGTTTTTTTTAATTTTTTTGCCACAAAAAGCCCTATCTCAAAATGGCGTAAAGCTTAGAAGCTTAAGCTCCGAACGCCCCAGCAAATCTGATAGTATTTACACTCTAAATCAGGGAAAATTTTTATTTGAAACGAGTTTTTTGAGTAAAACTAAAATTCACAATTCTTCGCAAAAAATTTCCGCCACTAGCATTCTTGATTTTAGCACTTTGCGTTATGGAATAAATGACCACAACGAAATTCAATTAATTCAAAATCCGTTAATTTATAAAAAATATTCGCAATCAAATTCTTCGCAAAAATTTCAGGGCAGGGGCGAAACATTTTTACGTTTTAAACATAATTTTTTAGGCAATGATGAGGGAAAATTCGGCTTTGCTTTTACACCTTTTGTTAAAATAATTAAATCATCACGAAACCAGACTGGAAGCGATTTAAGAGGCGGTTTAATCATGCCATTTCAAGTTAAAATTTTAGATGATTTAACCTTGGGCGGAATGTATCAATTAAATTATTACAAAACCCAAAATAATCTTAAAAATAGTCGCTATTTTGCGATAATTAACGCTTATTATTTATCAAAGGATTTTACTAATAAAATTAGTTCTTACGCAGAATTTTATTCTTTAAAAACTTTTGTTAATAAAAATTTTGTGCAAAATTACGTCGATTTCGGCGTTAATTATTTGCTTACGGATAATCTAAAACTCGATATCGGCGCCAATTTCGGCGTTTCAAGAAAGGCCGATGATTTGAATTATTTTTCTGGGTTGGTTTATAGGTTTTAAATAAATTTGCGAAGCAAAATTGGGGAGAAGTTGAATCAGCGCTTCATCTTTTTCGAAGAAAAAGATGAAGCGTTTATCAACAAGGAAAATCTAAAAAACCCAAATCTCATCGCGGGTTATTCGCGTTAAAAAAATAGCCTAAACGGCTATTTTTAGCGAAGAACG
>SYAR01000035.1 GCA_005787525.1 Rickettsiales bacterium | reverse complement strand
GATGAAAATTAGTCATTAAAACATCAATAATTTTAAATTTATAAGGCGGATAAATAAAAATTTCCGTAGCACGATTTTGTGGTTGCAAAATGCCATTTTCATCTACGCTAGACTCAATCGCTCTAAGTGAAGTTGTTCCCACCGCGATAATTTTTTTACCATTTTTTTTGGCGTTATTGATGATTTCACAATTTTCTTTGGAGAGAAAATATTTTTCACTATGCATTTTATGCTCGGTTAAATTATCGGTGCGAACTGGTAAAAACGTGCCCGCACCGACATTTAAAGTAAGAAAAACACATTCTATTTTTTTAGCTTTTATTTTGGCAAAAATATTTTCATTAAAATGCAATCCTGCCGTCGGCGCGGCAACGGCGACGCCGTTTTTGGCATAGATTGTTTGATAGTTTTTTTGATCATTATGTAAATTTTCTTCATCATTTTCATTACGCTTAATGTAAGGAGGTAGTGGAATCGAGCCATATTTTTCAAGTTTCGAAGGCAATTCATTTTCATGGCAATTAAATTTTATTTTAATAAATCCCTCATTATCTTTTTCAACAACTTCACAATAAAAATTATCGTCAAAATTATCAGAAATTGAAATTATATCACTAACACAAACCTTCTTGGCGGGGCGACACAAAGCATTCCACAGACCATTTGATTCTTGATCGAGATTAAAATGAACCATTGCCGAATTGCGAGAAATCTTGCCGATTAATTTTGCCTTGATTACCTTAACTTGATTAAATATCATTACATCACCCTCGGCAAAAAAATCGATTAAATCATTGATTTTTTTATCAAAAATTTGATTATTTTGAAAAACTAGCATTGGGGTTTGCTCCTTGTTTTTCAAGGGCTCTTGAGCTATTAAATTCTCGGGTAAATTAAAATTAAAATCTGCGGTTTTAAACATGGAAAATAACAAAACTCATTTTGGTTTCAAAGAAGTCGATATTGATCAAAAATCTGGTTTAGTCAAAAACATTTTTTCAAATGTAGCCAAAAAATATGATTTGATGAACGATTTAATGAGTGCCGGCACTCATCGACTTTGGAAAAATAGCATGATAAAACATATCGATTTTTTTGACAATATTAAAATAATTGATGTTGCGGGCGGAACGGGAGATATCGCTTTTCGCATTGCCAAAACTGCCCAAGAAAAAAATTTAAATTATCAAATTGAAGTTGTCGACATAAACCCGCAAATGCTAGAGGTTGGTAGATCTAGAGCGGTTGATTTAAATTTATTTTCGCATTTAAATTTTGTCGAAAATGATGGAGAAAAATTAAGTTTTGCTGATGAATCTTTTGATGTTTTTACCATCGCTTTTGGCATTCGTAATTTCACTAATATTGAAAAGGGTTTGCAAGAAGCACATCGTGTTTTAAAAAAAGGCGGAAAATTTATTTGCCTTGAATTTTCTAAGGTTGAAGATATTTTTTTACAAAAAATTTACGACACTTATTCTTTCAAAATAATTCCTAAGATTGGTGAAGTTATTCTTAAGGATCAAGATTCTTATCAATATTTAGTTGAAAGTATTCGTAAATTTCCTGATCAAAATGTATTTAAAAAACTCATTGAGAATGCTGGATTCTCTAAAGTCGGATATCAAAATTTAACATTCGGGGCTTGTGCAATTCATTATGGTTTTAAAGAATAATTTTTTAATAATAATTTTGCTTTTATTTTTATCCTCATGTGCCGGAATGTGCATTGTCGAACCCAAATATACCGAAGAAGCGATTCGTTTATATAACTTGCCCTTTACTTATAAGCCCAATCTAACCCGAGAAGAAATTTATAAAATATTTGGTGGATGTTATAGTCTTGGCGATAGAGTATATGCGGTGCAAACCATGTATAAAAAGAAATATATTTTAGTTCGAGCTGGTGAGCCTTACACCTACGCTGATGAGGAGACTTGGTTTGGATTTTGACTCATAAGTAAATCTTATTAATTTGTTATTTTTTATAAGATTTACTTATTAAAGAAATTTTTTACTAATTGCAAAATATCTAAAATACTATCGCGAATTTTAGCATCAAAACCAATATTAGTTTTCGCCCATTCTTTGACCCAAGGGCGAGCTAAATCCCAAATATTCAAATCAGGATCGAGCGAGACTCCAACGCCCTCGACCAACAATAAAGTTTTTTGCAAAAGTAAAAGTTCGGGCTTGGTTTCCATTTTATAATTTCGTGATAAATCGATTAATCCCGTTAATAATTTGGCGATTGAAATATCCTTAACGTCAACGCCGACAATCATTTCACCAATTTTACGACAAGATAAAGCTAGATCATCGATGTTAGTTTCTTTAGGAACAAAACCCGCATCGACATGAATTTTGGCAACTTTTTGATAATCACGATGTAAAAATCCTATTAGCACTTCGGCAACCGCAATGCGAGTTTTTTTGTCAATCTTGCCCATGATGCCAAAATCAACTACTGCAATGTCGCCATTATCCTTTAGAAAAAGATTTCCGGGATGCATATCGGCGTGAAAAAAACCATGAACATAAACTTGACGAAAATAACTTAAAACTAAATTTTCCGCTAAAATTTTCTTATCAAATTTACTCTGTGCAATCGCTTGAGTATTGGAAAAAGCGATGCCATCAATCCATTCGATTACTAAAATTTTTGTTGAAGAATGTTGCCAAAAAATTTGTGGAACATAAAAACCCTTGGCGCCATTCATATCATCACGCAACCTAGAGCCATTTGCCCCCTCGTGCAGTAAATCAAGTTCATATTTAGCGGTTTGATCAAGCAAATCGCCAATATCATTAAAAGTTTTTGCTAAAAATTTTGAGAAAAAATAGCAAATTTTATTTAATAAACGAAGAGTGCAAATATCACGCATCATGGTTTTTTGAATATTCGGTCTTAGAATTTTTACCGCAACATTTACATCGTTGTTTAATTTAGCTTTATGTACTTGGGCGATTGAAGCAGAGGCGACGGGAATATAATTAAATTCTTTGAAAATTTTGTTAAAATCATCGCCAAATTCTTGATACAAAATATTAACAACTTTTTTTTGAGAAAAAGGCGGAATTGCATCTTGAAATTTTGTTAATATTAACGCTACTTCTTTGCCTACTAAATCGGCTCTAACCGATAATAATTGACCAAGTTTTATAAAAGATGGGCCGGCAAAATTGAAGAAAAAATAAATCGCCTTTTCCTTGTTAAATAATGAAAAAGGTGCCGCTAAAATTAGAATAAAAATTAGCCGAATGAGATTTATAAGTGATGAAAACACTAAAATTGATTATTACTGTTGAACTGAATTAGATTATTAAAAGTTATTTTCTGAGCCGTTATTTAAAGCCCCGCCATCATTGATGGCGTTTGGATCAATTGGCATTGAAGGTTTTTGATTGGCGTCAATTTTAATCTTCGATAAATCAACATCAACTCCTGCCCATGATAATAAATTATTCAAGAGTTTGGAAATGATTTGCAAAATATTTGTCGACATTTCTTGAATGCGACTAATTACTAATTTTAAGGCTTGAGCCTCGTTGCTTTTTTGTTCAACGCCGATGATTGTAAGTAATTCGTCGATGGTTATAATATTTAGAACAAGCATCATTATCATTAGCGATAATGCTGTTGAGCTGTAAATCATGGCGATTCTAATATAGCTAAAAGGGGTAATCATTTTGTTAAAATTTTATTAATATTTTATTAATATTTTTTGAAACGATAATTTGATATTTATTTATATTCAAGATATTTAAAATAATTTGTAATTTACAATAATTTTAAAATAGCTTGCCGAACCGCCACTCCAGCTGATACTTGCTCTAAAATTAAAGATTTTTTAGGATCGTCGGCAAGTTGCGATGAAATTTCTACATCACGATTAATCGGTCCCGGATGCATAATTATCGCATCTTTAGCATGTAAAAGTTTTTCATGATTTAAGCCATAAATTTTATAATATTCTGCCAAAGAAGAAATATAAGAGCCGAACATTCTTTCTTGCTGAATTCGAAGCATCATAATTACATCAACATCCTTAATGCCATCGATTAAATTTTCATAAACCTCAATATTCCAATTTTCTTTGAGCCATTCTCGGTAATTTTTAGTGACTAAAGTCGGTGAAGTAATTACGCGAATTTCACAATTATATTTTGCTAAAAGTTTAATATTTGACCTTGCGACTCTAGAATGCAAAACATCGCCACAAATTGCAATTTTTAAATTATTTAAAGTTTTTTTATGATTTTTTATAACAAAAGAATCAAGTAATGCTTGCGAAGGATGTTCGTTGGTGCCATCTCCCGCATTGATTATCGAGCAATTTAAATATTTCTTTAGAATTTGGATAATGCCACTTGAATTATGGCGAATCGCTACGAAATCAGGGTTCATAGCGTTAATGGTTTGAGCGGTGTCGATGATTGACTCGCCCTTCTTCAATGAGGATAAAGAAATATCGAGATTAACGACTTTTGCGCCCATTTTTTTGCCGGCAATTTCAAACGACATTCGAGTTCGTGTTGAATTTTCAAAGAAAAAATTAACTAAAATTTTTTCTTTTAAATCATTGTAATGAAGATTGGGGCTTAGAAAATATTGATTAGCCAAGCGATGGATTTCATCGATTTGATTTATATTGATGTCGTCGATCGAAATTAAATCTTTCATTTTTTAGCGATAAGATGTTTAAAAATTTCTTCCAAATCGGGTTGTTGAGTCGAGATGTCTCTAATGTCAATCTTGGCTTCAGAAATTATTTGTAAAATTTTTCCAACTTCGGTTTTGTCGGGATCGTAAGTAATTGAAATTTTATCTGGAGCTAAAAATTTTGTTTTCAAATTTGGTAATTTTTCACTAAAATTTGGTTCAATTTTTTCATTTGCCGACACAATAATTTCTTTACTCGACAATAATTTCATTAAATTTTCTTTGCGATCGCAAGCAATAACCTCGCCTTTGCTAATGATGGCAATTTCATCACATAATTCTTCGGCCTCTTCCAGATAATGCGTTGTGAGCAATATTGTGGTGCCATTTTGATTGAGTTTTCTGACATAATTCCATAATTGATTTCGAAGCTCGACATCGACTCCCGCTGTTGGTTCATCGAGCACTAAAATTTCGGGATTGTGCACCAAAGCTTTTGCCACTAATAAACGTCGACGCATTCCGCCCGAAAGACTTCTCGGCGTTGCTTTGGCTTTGTCTTTCAAACCTAGAGCCTCAATGATTTCATCGGTGCGTCTTTGAGCTTTTGGAATACCAAAATATCCAGCATAAATTTCTAAAGTTTCGTGAACATTAAAAAAGGGATCGATGATTAATTCTTGCGGAACTATACCAATTTTAAATTTGGTGGCTTTTTGATTTTCGTCAATATCAATTCCGGCGATTTTCACTTGTCCCGAAGTTTTTTTAACTAAACCCGCCAAAATGTTGATAATGGTTGATTTTCCAGCTCCGTTGGGACCGAGCAATCCAAAAAAAGAACCTTTTTTTATTTTTAAATCTATCGATTTTAAGGCATCTTTCGATGTAGATTTTTTAGATTTTTGATAAGTTTTTTGGAGATTATTTATCTCAATTGCATATTCCATTTTAATTTAAATGAATTTTTATTTTCTTAAATTTCAGTAAATTTAAAAGTTCTTAAATTATTTTTTTATCTTTCAATAATTCTTGTAATTCTTGAGCTTGAAACATTTCTTTGACGATATCGCAACCACCGACAAACTCGCCAGCTATGTAGAGTTGCGGGATAGTTGGCCAATCGGAAAATTCTTTAATCCCTTCGCGAATTTCAGGATTAGTTAAAACATTTATATCAATAAAGTTAACGTTTAAATTTTTTAAAATTTGCACGACGGTGGCCGAGAATCCGCATTGCGGGAAATCTTTCGTTCCCTTCATATAAAGAACTACTTTATTTTCTTCGACGGTTTTTTTAATTTCTGCAAAAATATTATCCATAATTTAATTTGATGAAGTGTTGATTTCTATGGCGTGAAGCCGACTATTTAAAATGGAATCTAAAGCTTTATGAACAATTCGATGTTGTTGAATTTTATTTATTTGAGCAAAATTTTTATCAATAATTTCAATACGATAATGGTCTTTGTCGCCTACTAAGTCAACTATTTTCACGGTTGCTTCGGGAAAACTTAATTTAACAATTTCGTATAATTCTTTTTGTTCTATCGCCATAATTAAAATTTTAAATTTGTGCAATTTTACTAATTTAAATTTTAATCAACAAGAGATTATGAAGAAATATTTTTTTAAGTTTTTTACAGAATTTTTTTATTAAATTTGCAAAATTTTTCAATTTGACAATTTTTACAATTTGGCTTGCGTGCTATGCAGGTGTAGCGTCCATGAAGTATCATCCAATGATGAGCATAATATAAAAATTTTTTTGGAATTTTTTTCAACAATGCTTCTTCGGTTTTTTCAGGATTGGTTTCGTCAACTAATCCAAGTCGATTGGCGACACGAAAAACATGGGTATCAACCGCAATTGTTGGCTTACCAAAAGCACAATTTAAAACTACATTAGCGGTTTTTTGCCCTACTCCAGCAAGATTTCGTAATGATTCAAAATCATTTGGAACTTCGGAATTATGCAATTTAATTAATTGCTCACTCAGAATTATAATATTTTTGGCCTTGTTGTTGTATAACCCAATTGTCGAAATATATTTTTTCAATTTTTCTTCACCAAGATCAAGCATTTTTTGCGGTGTGTTGGCAATTTTAAAAAGATTTTTTGTGGCTTTATTAACCCCGATATCAGTGCTTTGTGCCGACAATACGACCGCCACTAATAATGTAAAATTATTGGTGAATGCTAATTCGGTTTTTGGTTGTGGATTGTTTTTTTGCCAAATTTCAAAAATCTGGTTTACGGATTTCTTAAGCATTTTTTTTAAAAATTGCAATTTTGATTTTACAAATAAAATTTTTTTTCTACTTTGATTTTTACTTTCAATAATTCAAAAAGATTTTTTCTATTTTACATGAATATTAGCGATATAAAACAACAAAAGAAAGTCCATTTTATTGGTCTCGGCGGTATTGGTATGAGTGCCTTAGCATTTATTTTACGCAAATGGAATATTCCAGTTCAGGGATCTGACTTGAGAGAAAATTATTTAACACAAAAAATTCGCGATGCTGGAATCGACTATTTTGTTGGTCATGATGAAAAAAATCTTACCGATGATGTGTCTCTGGTGGTTGAAACTTCGATCATTAAAAGCAATAATCCCGAAATTTTAAAAGCTCAAAGTCGCAATATTCCAATCTTGACTCGCGCTCAACTTTTGGCGATAATTATGCAAGAATATAAAGGCGTAACTATTGCTGGAACGCACGGTAAAACCAGCACGACGGGCATGGTTTCGATGATGCTTGAATCGAATAATTTTGACCCATCAATTATTAATGGCGGAATTATTCACCATTTTCAAAGCAATTCTAAAATTGGTTCAGGCGAATATTTAGTTGCTGAATCAGATGAATCCGACGCTAGTTTTGTGATTCTACCAAGTTTTATCGGAGCGGTTACCAATATAGAGCCAGAGCATCTTGAATTTGCTGGATATGGCGGAAGTTTTGAAAAACAAAAAGCTTGTTTTGAAAAATATATTACACAAATTCCGCAAAATGGTTTATGCGTTTTGTGCATTGATAGTCCAGAGGTTGAAAAAATTTATAATAAAATTTTACCAAATCATAAAAATTTGGTAAGCTACTCTATCAAGAAGCCAGCTGACATTATGGCGAAAAATATTCAAATGGATATTCGTGGCTTAACTTTCGATATTCATTTTAAAAATGGCGAAATTATTGAAAATGTCAAAATGCCAATTTATGGCGAACACAATGCAAGCAATGCTTTGGTTGCGGTTGCAATTGCTAAATTTTTAAATTTAGATATTAATCAAATTAAAAAAGGGTTAGCAAGTTTTAGTGGTGTTAAGCAAAGATTCACTAAAGTTGGTGAATTTAGTGAGGTTTCAATAATTGATGATTATGGTCATCACCCAACCGAAATTTTAGCAACTTTAAAAACCGCCAAAAATTTAGTCAAAAATAATCAAGTAATCTGTGTTTTTCAACCTCACAAATATTCACGTGTTCACGATTTGTTTAATGAATTTTGTAATGCTTTTATTGACGCTGATTGCGTAATTGTTTCAGATATTTATTCGGCGTCGCAATCTCCGATTGAAGGCATTACACAAGATTCAATTATTGCCGGAATTAAAAAAACCGGACATAAAAATGTTATAAAATTAAATCACGAAAATGAACTGGCATCAATTTTAAAAGCTCAAATTAATAGGGGTGATTTAGTTTTATGCACGGGGGCTGGAACCATTAGTTCTTGGGCTTACAAACTTGAAGAGCAATTAAAAAATTTATAAAATGTCATTATTAATCATAGATTTAGAAACCAAAAATTCGATGATCGAAGCTTTCCCCCTAATCCATCAAATGTATAAAAAAATGGATTACAAAACCTTTGAAATCGCTCTCGATGAGATGATTTTAAATAATAATTATAAAATGGTGGCGGGATATATTGATAATAAAATGATTGCGGTTTCAGGTTATTGGATAGCTAGAATGCTTTATTGTGGACGCTATCTGCAAGCTTGCAATTTGGTGGTTGATGAAAATTTTCGTGGTTGCGGAGTTGGTAAAAAAATTCTTAATTACCTTGAAAATAAAGCTCGCAACTTGGGTTGTAATAAGATGGTTCTTGATTCTTACACCGAAAATAAAAAATCTCATTCCCTTTATTTTAACGAAGATTTTTATATTCGTGGCTTCCATTTTATGAAAGACTTAACTTAAATTTATTTAATTTAAGCAGTTTTTTGCTTATTTTTAATTTTTAATCGAAGAGATTGAGCTCTTTCTGATAATTTATTGAATTTATATTTAATCAAAAAATTATCGATATTGCCATATTTATTGATAGTTCTAAGAGTTGAAGTTGCAACCTTTAAATTAAGATTGGCTCCTAATAAATCACTGAAAAAAGAAATTGATTTTAAGTTTGGTAAGAATCTTCTTCGAGTTTTGCGATTTGAGTGAGAAACCTTGTTCCCAGTCATTGCGCCGATATTTAATAATTCACACTTTCTAGACATTTTATTTTTATTTTTTTAGTTTTTATCGCAAGCCATAGTGGTATCTTGTCCAGAAATCGCAGCTACAATTGAAGGAGCACCGAACATTGTTGCGATACCTACAGTAACACCAATCATCAAACCCCAAGAAACTTTACCAGTGAAGAAACCAATACCTGTGGCAATAATAGCAAAAGCTGCAAATGTTTTACCAGCACTTCCCGTTACAAGTCTGAGGGCATTACACATAACTCTTGTTAATGAGTTAGAGCTAATGTTGTAAGAAGAGTCGGTAACTTGAGCCAAAGCTTGTCCGATACCAGCATTTGATGATAATATTGGGAATAATGCCAAGATTGAGAATGTTGCTAAAGAAATTTTCAATAATTGTTTCGAGTGTTTTTTCATGATAATTTATAGATTTTATGTTTTTGAATTTTGTAAATATCTCATCATTTTATTAATGAAATTTTTAGTTTCAAGTTTTTTATTAATAATATTTAAATAAATTTTTCTAGTTAAGATTGCAAGAAGTTTTTGTATCTTGTCCAGAAATTGCAGCTACAATTGAAGGAGCTCCGAACATGGTGGCAATACCTGCGGTAACGCCAATCATCAAACCCCAAGAAACTTTACCAGTGAAGAAACCAATTCCAGTTGCAATAATAGCAAAGGCTGCGAAAGTTTTTCCTGCACTTCCCGAAACTATTCTTAAGGCGTTGCAAAGCGATTTAGTAAAAGTGTTTTGATTAATGCTGTATTTCTCATCGGCAACATCGCCCTTAATTTGGGATACTATGGTTGTGCAATAAAAGGTGCATGAAGCTTTTAATGCTTCGAGCGCTATTTGTTGACCCGCATCGTCACAATAAGCAATCTTTCTAGTTATGTTGCCAGTTCCAGTAAGTACGATTGCATCAGGACTAGGACATGATCTTACTCCAAGTCCATTGCATGCCTGATCAGTATCTGTTCCGCAATTTGAGGTGTTAATAATTGTTATAGGGGTATCCGCTCCCATCGCATCAACCCCACCAATCATTAAAGATGTTATAAAAAACAATGTATAAAAAATTTTTGAGAATAATTTTCTAATCATTTTATTTGGTTTTATATTTTATAATAAAGTTTTAAAAAAAATTGTTAAGATTATTTTTTAAAGAAAAAATTTTTAAAAACAAGTTTTAATTTAGAATTTTTATTTCCCATTCTAAATTAATTTTAAATTGTTCGAAAACTTTTTTTCTTGCCTCTTCGCCAAGATTAATTAAATCTTGAGCGGAAGCATTATTATTATTAATTAAGAAATTACAATGTTTTTGTGAGATTTGAGCATCTCCTATTGACTTTCCTCTATAACCAATAGCATCAATTAATTCCCACGCTTTGTTATTAGGTGGATTTTTAAAAGTGCTTCCTCCGGTTTTGGCTCTAATGGGTTGAGCATTTTCGCGAGCTTTTTGTAATTCAGAAATTTTATAAGCAATTTCTTGAGTTGTTGAATTATTAATTTTAAATTTTCCAGCAATAAAAATATATTTTTTGTTTAAATTATTTCCGCGATAAACATATCCAAAATCTTGATTTGTTAATTCATGAAAATTTCCTTCATAATCAATGGCAGTGGCGCTTATTAGGTATTGTGAAATGTCGGAACCATAACATCCGGCATTCATGGCGATGGCTCCGCCGATTGATCCGGGAATGCCACTTAAAAATTCTAAACCACCCAATCCAAAATTTTTGCAATATTGGGAAACGTTGATGCATAAGGATGCGGAGCCAATTGAGATGGTGTTTTCATCATGTATTATTGCAGAAAAACTGGCAGGAAGTTTTATTAAAACGCCTTTTACGCCTTCATCGGCAACGATAACATTGGAGCCGGCGCCGATTATTTGCACTTTAATTTGCGAAGAGATATTTTGTAAAAAATATGATAAATCTTCGGCATTTTCAGGTCTAAATAATATTTCCGCCCTGCCTCGCAAATCAAACCAATTATTGATTTTAGCATCAAATCTATATTCGCCTTTAACATTTGGTAATTGTGATTTATCAATCATGATTTTTTGATTTCAATTAAGATTGGTTCCCTGCCCTCGGCGATGGCTTTTTTTTGATATTTTGTGATTATCCAATCATCTGGAAAAATTTTCCACGATGCTTTTGAAGTGGCTAACCATTTAAATTTAACACTTTGTAAAATATGGCTAAGAATCCATGTTTTGTAGGAATCATGATCTGTCGCAATAATAATTTTGCCATTATTTTTTAACTTCGGAAAAAGAATTTGATCTAAAAATTTTTTATCAATTAAACGTCTTTTGAAATGTTTAAATTTGGGCCACGGATCAGGGAATAAAATAAAGATTTTTTCAAAGAAATTATCGGGGAAATTATTAATAAAAATTCTAATATCTTGATTGGTGATTTTTAAATTGGTTAATGGTTCTCTTTCAAGCATGCCAAGCAAATTGACGATCCCGTTTAAATGTGGTTCGCAACCATAAAAATTTATCTCGGAATTTTGTTTGGCTTTGTTGAAAATAAAATCTCCAAAACCAAAACCAATTTCTAAAAAATTTTTAGAAAAAGATTCGTCAATATTTGATATTTTGTAAGAGTCGTAAAAATTTTCTAATAAAAAATTTTTATTATTGGATAGTTTACGGCTTTTGGTTCTGCCAAAGCTCCGAATTAATTTTTGCTTATAATCCAAGTTTTTCGACTCGAGCGACATGTCTTTGACCATCAAATTTTTGCGTAAAAAAAGTTTTACAAATTGCTAAAGCATATTTTTTTTTGAGAAATCTAGCGCCCAAGCAAATTACGTTAGCATTGTTATGGGAGCGGGCAAGCTTTGCTATATTTTTATTGAAGCAAAGTGCGGCTCGAATTTTTTTATGACGATTGGCGGAAATGGAAATACCAACTCCACTTCCACAAATTAAAATTCCGAAATCATTTTCGCTAATTTTTTCGCATAATTTATTGCCATAATCCGGATAATCGACCGAAATTTCTGCCGAATCACAACCTAAATCAATGATTTCAATATTATTTTTTTTGAGAGAATTTATGAGATATTCTTTGAGTTCAAATCCAGCGTGATCGGAGGCAATATAAATTCTTTTTGCGAGAAAACAATTATTTGCCATTGTGAATTAAAAGTAAATCGGTGTTGAAATTTATAAATGAGCTTAAAGCCTTTTGCTATAAGCTCACAAGAATTAACGTTTACGGTAAGTTTGATCTTTACGAGCTTTTTTAAGACCGTATTTTTTACGTTCAACAACTCTTGAATCGCGAGTTAAGAAACCTTGGGTTCTTAAAATTGGTTGATTACTTGGATCAAACAAAACTAAAGCTTTGCTGATGCCATGAGATAAAGCTCCGGCTTGACCACTTTTACCGCCACCTAATATTGTGGCGACTACATCAAATTTATTTTCATTTTTTGTAGCTCCGAAAGGTGCTTTAGCAATATTCACCAAAATTTCACGACCGAAGTAATTTCTAACTTCTCTGTCATTGATAGTAACTTTACCAGTTCCTTGCTTGATCCAAACTTTGGCAATTGCATTTTTTCTTTTGCCAGTTGCATAAGAGCGACCCAAAGAGTCGCGAACTTGTATGTAAACTTTTTTATCTTGCGATTCAGTTTGTTGTTTAATTTCGATAACTTTTTCTTTAATAAGTGCAGACATAATTAGTTAGTTTTTTTGTTTTTACGATTCATGGCGCCGACGTCAAGTATTTGAGGATTTTGTGCTTGGTGCTTGTGTTCGTTGCCTTTATAGATATGAAGTTTAGTCATTAAATCTCTTTGTAAAGGACCGCGTGACATCATTCTTGAAACGGCATATTCAAGAATTCTTTCAGGATATTTTCCTTCCATGATTTGGCGCGCTGTGCGATCTTTGATTCCACCAGGGAAGCCAGTGTGCCAGTAATAAAGTTTCTCGGCATATTTTTTGCCAGTGAGTTTAACTTTTTCGGCGTTAATTACGATTACGTAATCACCACAATCAATATTTGGAGTAAAAGTGGTTTTGTGTTTTCCGCGCAAGATTTTGGCGATAATCGATGATAAGCGACCAACTACTAAATCTTCGGCGTCAATCAACCACCATTTTTTTTCAATTTCACTCGGTTTCGCTGTATATGTTTTAAGCATAATAAAATAAAAAACTTGTTAACTGCTTCTAAGCTACAAAGCTTAGTTGGCAATTTAAATTTATCTAAAGATTTTTGTTAAAATTCGTATTTACAAATATCAGCATTAAAGCCTATGTAATAAAAACTATAGCTCAAGTTTAAACTTAACTAAAAACAAAGTCAACTTAACAAATAAATTAAATAAGGGGCAAGCATTAAACCAAACCAAATAAAAAAAGTCAAATCAATTTTTCATTTTTTTTATTTGTAAAAATCGCTTCTTAATAAACTAAAAAAAAGAACGTCTCTAAATTCGCCTTTATGAAAGCGATGTTGTCTTAGATAACCCTCGTTAACAAAGCCATTTCTCGTTAAAAGATTTTGCGATGATAAATTTTGCGGAACGACATTTGCTTCAATGCGATTAACTTTAAATTCATAGAATCCATAATCACAAATTTTTTTCAAAGCTTTGGTCATTACGCCTTTTTTCCAATAATCTTTTGATAAATCGTAACTTATCTCGATTCTTTTGTGATAAGTGTTTAAGCCGGTTAAGCCGATGGAGCCGATCATTTTATTATTATCTTTGCGTGCAATTGCAAAATAAGCGCCATCACCGCGTTTAAAAGTATTTTTCCAATAATAAAAATCATGTCGTGCTTCTTCAATATTTTGCGGAATCGTGCATAAAATATATTGATTAACTTCGGGATTCGAGTAGTATTCAAAATAATTTACTACATCGTCATCATGCTCTTCTCTAATCACGAACTCGCCGATATCAAAAATTGGTGTGGTTTTTATAAAATTAGTATTTTGCATTTATTTTTTAAAAATTATTATAAAATTTATTTTAACATTAAATATTTCTTCGATATGAAAATAGTTGCACAAATGGATGATATTTTTTCAATAAATATTAAAACCGATACTACTTTTTTAATACTCCAAGAAGCTCAAAATCGTGGTCATGAAATTTTTTATTACACACCTGAAACAATTTCCTTCGATGTTAAAAAACAAAAAATTTTCGCACAAATATCAAAAATAAAACTTAACAATTCAAGTAATTTTTGCGAAATTATAGAAAAAAAAGAACAAAATCTTGCCGAGTTTGATGTAATTTTGGTGCGACAAGATCCGCCATTTGACATGAATTATTTAACAACCACTTATTTTTTAGAAAAAATAAAAGATTCAGTTATGATAGTTAATGATCCATCTAATATTCGTAACTGTCCTGAAAAGTTATTTGTTACTAATTTTCCTAATTTAACTCCGCCAACCATAATTTCGGCAAGCTTAGAAAGCATAAAAAATTTTCACAAAGAGCATAAAAAAATTATTTTAAAACCGCTTTATTCTTTTGGGGCTGATGGCGTTATATTGATTGATGAAACCGCACAAAATTTGGCATCAAATTTTGAAATGATGCAAAAACTTTACAAAACGCCGTTAATTGCTCAAAAATTTTTAGCAGAAATTAAAGCGGGCGATAAAAGAATTTTTTTATTAGATGGAGAGCCGATTGGAGCGGTAGCACGAGTTGCGCAAGAAGGTGAAATTCGTTCCAACTTACACATTGGTGGCAGTGCCCAAAAATCTCAATTAAACGCAAGAGATTTAGAAATTTGTCGTGAAATTTCACCGCATTTGAAAAAACTCAATTTATTGCTGGTAGGTATTGATGTTATTGGCGAATATTTGACCGAAATAAACGTTACCTCGCCGACTTGTATTCCCGAAATAAATGAGTTAAATAATCAAAAATTGCAAACTAAAATTTTGGAAGTAATTGAGAAAAAATTTATAGATTTTAAAGATCGTATAAAGCTTTAATCTCGACGGCTTTAACCATTCTTTTATCGGCATCTAAAACTTTAAAAACTAATTGCGATTTTTCAATTTTATCGCCAATTTTTGGAATGGCTTTAAAGGTTGCCATTACTAAGCCTCCAACTGTTTCAGCCAGACAATCTTCAAATTTAATTTTAAATATTTCTTCGAATTTTTTTAATTCAACTCGGCCACCAAAATGGTAAGTTTTTTCACTGATTTTTTTGATTTGAAAAAAAGAACTTTCAAGTGGAACATCGTGCTCGTCATCAATTTGTCCAACGATTTCTTCGACTAAATTTTCAATCGTAACTAAACCATCCACCGCGCCAAATTCATCAAGCACAATTCCAATGTGAACCCTAGAAGAGCGCATTTTGAGAAGGGCATCGAGAAGTTTAGTCGAGCACGGCATGAATAGAATTTTTCTAATAATTTTTTGTAAATTAAAATCATTATTTGTATCGCATAAAAATTTTGCCAAATCTTTGCTGTGAATGAAGCCGATAATGTGATCGATGTTGTCTTTGTATACTGGAATTCTGGTATGTTCGTCTTCGGTGATAATTTTTTTAATTTCATTGAGAGTTATATTTTCGGGTATGGCAATAATATCAGATCTTGGAACCATGATCGTGTTAATTTTTTTATCACCAAAATTAACAATATTTTTTAACATTTTTTTTTCTTCCGAAGTCACTAAACCCTCTTTTTCGTACGATTCGGTGATGTAATTTATTAAAGAAGAAAAAGATTTTTTATTTTTTTTGCCAAATAAAATAAAGAAAAAATTCATTAATTTTTTAAAATTATTTTGCGACTTAGATTTCATTTTTATAAGGGTTGTTGATATTAAATTCTTGAAGAATTTTTATTTCCAAATTTTCCATAATATTTGCCATTTTCGCGTCTTCATGATCATGTCCAAGTAAATGAAGAATGCCATGAAGAAGTAAGTGCGTCAAGTGATTTTTAAAATCTTTTTCATTATCATTTGCTTCTTTTAAAATATATTCATAGCCTAAAATTATATCGCCAAGGAAAATATATTTATTAACGCCAATTGCTTTATTCAAGCCACTTTGTTGAATAATTTTTTCATCTAAATTTCCAAAAGATAAAACGTTGGTGGGCTTGTCTTTGCCACGAAATTCTCGATTAATTTTTCTAATTTGCAAATTCGAGCATAATGAAATTGATAAATCAAAATTAATTTTTTTATCCAAAAATTCCAACAATGGTGATTTCGCCAAAATATTTAGCGCTTGTGATTCAATAAATTTTTCAATATTTTTGAGTTCAAGCCATTTTTTTGATTTGACCTCGATGTCAATATTAACTAGCTTTCGCACGAATTCGCTGAAAAATTTGGGTTGGGACATAATTTAAATTTTTTCGGACAAATTCTTTGTGGATTTTCGCCACAAAAAATTGGTGAATTATCATTCTTTGCGGTACTTTTTACAATATTTGCAAGTCCTTGAATAAAGTTTCTTTCGATATTTAAAGACGGCACTCGATAATATTTTTCAATGCCAAGTTTTGTGGCAAATTCAAGATATTCAATATCAAGTTCAACCAATGTTTCCGAGTGATCGGAGACGAAGGCAATTGGAATTATTACGGGAATTTTTTTATCGAGAGCAACTTTGCGAACTTCTTGTTCTAAGCTCGGAGTTGTCCATTTTAATGGACCAACTTTGGATTGATAACAGATGCGATAATCAAGATTAACATCGCGAGAATCTGTATTTAATTTTCTTAAATTTTTTAAAAATTCCATAGTTTTTTTTGCGGTTTCTTCAATTTGAAAAACATAAGGGTCGCCATTATCGATAACCTTTTGCGGAAGTCCGTGTGCCGAAAATAACAATCTTACTCTTGATAAATCTTTATTTTCGATCTTATTCAAAGTTTGATTAATATGAATGGCGTGCGACTTGATAAAATCATCTTGATTCGGGTAGCAACAAACAATTTTTATTGAAGGCGAATTTTCATCAAAGAAATTATCGGCAAAATCTTTAACCGAAGATCCGGTTGTAGTGCTCGAGAATTGAGGATAAAGTGGTAATAAAATAATTTGATTGGGTTGATATTCTTTGATTTTATTTACAACATCTTTGGCGAAAGGATGCCAATAACGCATGATGGTAAACACCTTGTAATTTCCATCAAAAGACAATTCGCGCTCGAGAGAATCAGCTTGCGAAAGAGTAATGTCGAGCAGTGGAGATTTTCCGCCAATGTGATTATAAATATTTTGCGCTTTTTCTTTGCGACGCGATGAAATAAGCTTTGCGATCAAGAAGCGAAAAGGTTGAGGCAATGATATAATTGCTTTATCATTGAATAAATTAAACAAAAAAGGTTGCACCGATTCAATTTTATCGGGACCTCCTAAATTCAATAAAACAACCGCAGTTTTGTGATTAAATTTTGTCATAAAAAATGTTCTTAATTAATAATGAAATAAAAAATAATAAGCAGTGAAAAAATATTATTGACGGCGTAATTGATAATCCGAAAGATTTTGCAAAAAGAAAGCCTAAGCTCGAAACTGCAACTCCTAAAATTGCGCTTTTTATTATCATTTCCTGTGGATTTTTTGAAAAAATTCTGGCGGTGGCGCAGGGAATTATCATTAAAGCGGTGATTAGAAAAACCCCCGTCACTTTTACGGCAAAGGCAATCAACAAAGATAATAAAATCATAAATAAATTATTTATAAGATTTATTTTTATATTTTTAACAATCGCAATATCTTGATTAAGCAAGCTAATTAAAAATTTTTTTAAATTTATGTTAACGAAAATTATAATCATAATTGCCAAGATTGCAATTATGCTAAAATGAAGGTTTGTTATGCTCGAGATGTCTCCAAATAAAAACTCTTCGAAAACAAAATTTTTGTTAAAATTTTCATTAAATAATACGGCGCAAGATACAAAAAAATAAGATAAAATCATTACAACGCTATCGATAGCAAATGATTTTTGTTTTGAAAAAATATTGACTAAAGTTGCGAAAAATAGATTGAAAATTATTAAAATAATAATTTGATTTATTTCTAAAAATGCTCCAAGGGTAAATCCTAATAAGGCTGAATGCGAAACCGCGTCGCCGTAAAATGAAATTCTTTTCCACAACACTAAATTTCCCATCATTGAGCAGGCTAAAGTGCAAAAAATTATTGTTAAAAAATAGGTTGTTAAAAAATTTTCGATCATTTTATTAATTTATTAGAATCTTTTAAAAAGATTTCTATTGTTTGATTTTTTTTGTTTGATGTTAATATTGTTTTTGCAAAATTGAAAACAATGTAAACCTAGATTTGATAATTATTATTCAAATTGTTAAAATGGCAAATTTATTTTGATATAAATATAATTAAAATGACTTCAAAAAGAAAGATAAAATTCGATTCGACAAGGGGTAAAGCGGAAGCTCTTTTTCAAAAAATAGTTCATTATTTGGGTATAATTATTTTAATATTAACAATGATTTATGCTTGTTATGTCTTGCTTCCGGAGGTTTTTAGATTTTCGCTAGATTTTATAATTTCGATGATTAAAAAAGATTATCCGAATGTAAAATAATGACCAATCGTTAAAAGTGCAGAAGTATTTTTTATAAAATTTTACTTTTAATTTTAATTTAGTTTCAATTATAATTATAAAACTTAAATAAATAATCATATTTTTAAAATACAAAATCATAACAACTTTTTAAAATGATTAATAAAAATTCTAATTTAGCGAATAAAAATAATTCAAAAAATAATTCGATCAAAGATTTTAAAAAAGAAGAATTACTCGGCTTTTATCGTGAAATGTTGCTAATTCGTCGCTTTGAAGAAAAGGCGGGGCAACTTTATGGCATGGGATTAATTGCGGGTTTTTGTCATCTTTATATCGGTCAAGAGGCGATTGCTTCAGGAATGCATCATACCATGCAAGAAGGCGATAAAGTGATCACCACTTATCGTGATCACGGACATATGATTGCGGTCGGATCGGATCCAAAAAAAATCATGGCGGAATTGCTTGGAAGAAAAGACGGGTCCTCAAAGGGCAAAGGCGGATCGATGCACTTATTTGATTTAGAGAAGCATTTTTACGGCGGTCATGGCATCGTTGGAGCCTCGGTTCCAATCGGCGCTGGACTTGCTTTCGCTGATAAATATAAGGGCAATAATAACGTAACTTATTGTTATTTTGGCGACGGCGCGGCACATCAAGGTCAAGTTTATGAAGCTTTTAATATGGCGAAAATCTGGAACTTACCAGTTTTGTTTATTATCGAAAATAATCATTATGCCATGGGCACTTCTCTAACAAGGGCTTCTTCGGTTGACGAGCTTCATAAGAGGGGAATCGGTTTTAACATTCCGGGGGTTAAAATTAATGGAATGGATATTTTTGAAGTAATTCGCGATGGTCAGAAATGTGTTGATTATGTTAGGGGTGGGAACGGTCCAATGATTATTGAAATGGATACTTATCGTTATCGTGGGCATTCAATGTCCGACCCGGCGACCTATCGCTCTAAGGAAGAAGTTAATTGTAAAAAAGATCAAGATCCAATCGACTCATTAAGGCTTGCGATTTTTGAAAATAAAATTTTTAGTGAAAGTGAAATCAAAAAAATCGATGATGAAATAAAAAATGAAATCAACGAAATAGTTGAATTTGCAAAAAACAGCCCCGAGCCTGATGAATCAGAGCTTTTAACCGAGATTTATAACTAATTTATGACTCTTAGAAAACTTACAGTTCGTGAAGCACTTCGTGAAGCGATGGCAGAAGAAATGCGTAAACATTCCGAAATTTATGTAATGGGAGAAGAGGTTGCCGAATATAACGGCGCCTACAAAATAACCCAAGGTTTACTTGCCGAATTTGGCGCTAAAAGAGTGATAGATACTCCAATCACCGAGCAGGGATTTGCAGGTCTTGCAATTGGTTCTGCTTTTGCGGGATTAAGACCGATTGTTGAATTTATGACTTTCAATTTTGCGATGCAAGCGATCGATCAAATTATTAATTCGGCAGCCAAAACCAATTATATGTCGGGCGGGCAAGTTCGTTGTCCGATAGTGTTTCGCGGACCGAACGGAGCCGCATCTCGAGTCGGGGCACAACATTCACAATGTTACGCTGCTTGGTATGGAGCAATCCCGGGACTAAAAGTTGTTGCACCCTACAGTGCCTCAGATGCAAAAGGTTTGTTAAAATCGGCAATTCGCGATCCAAATCCAGTAATTTTTCTTGAAAATGAAATTACTTACGGCTTTAGTTTTGAAGAAGAATATGATGATGATCACATCGTTGAAATTGGTAAAGCCAAGGTTTTACGCGAAGGCGCGGATGTAACAATAATTGCTTTTTCATTGGTGGTTAAATATGCACTCGAAGCCGCCGAAGAGCTTGAAAAAATTGGCATTTCCGCCGAAGTTATTGACCTAAGAACCATTCGCCCGCTTGATCGCGAAACAATTGTTGAATCGGTGAAAAAAACTTCAAGATGCATTACGGTTGAAGAAGGCTTCCCATTTGCATCAATCGGCAGTGAAATCGCTTCAATTTTAATCGACGAGGCTTTTGATTATCTCGACGCTCCAATTAAAAAATTAGCTTCGGTCGACGCTCCATTGCCATATGCAGAAAACTTAGAAAGACTTGCATTGCCAAAAACCAAAGACATTATAAAAGTCGCCAAAGAACTTTGTAACAAATAGCACTTTAAAAAATTAAATTGTTTTTTAATTTGAATTTTGGATAATTGAGATAATCAAAACAAACTTTTATAAAAATGGTTATCACTAAAAACACTTTATATAATTTCATCAGAAAAAATCGTATCAACAAGGCAACCTTTGTCTCTTATTGCGTTGCAATTTCAATGATTTTCTATTTTATGTTTGTTTCGATATTCGGTGAAAAGGGCTTAATGGAATATTATTTATTAAAAAAGCAGGTTTCCCAAATCGAGTTGCAGAAATTTGAATTGCAAAACAAAGTTCGCCTTAAAAAAGAAATGATAAAGGGGATGGATTATGAATCCCTCGATCTCGATTTAGTTGATGAGCAATCTAGAAAAATATTAGGATATATTGGAAAAGACGAAGTGGTTATTTATCAAGAAAAAAAATAATAAAACTCAATCAAAAATTAATTAAAAATGCCATTAAAACAAGAGCTTTACAGAAAAATATTTCATCTTTTTTTGTTTTTAATTCCATTTTTTTTCATTAAACTTGGAAAAAATGAATTTCTAACAATCTTTATTCCAATTGCCGTAATCGTGATCGCAATCGATTATTATCGATGCAAATTTGATAAGTTAAATCAAATTACTTCCAGATTTTTCAAATTAATAATGCGCGATAAAGAAATTAATCAAAAAAAACTTTCAGGGATGAGTTGGGTTTTTGGAGGAGCCTCATTAAATTTTTTGATGTTTGACAAGTTAATCGCCGTTACAGGTTTTTGTATTCTAATTTTCGCCGACGCCATGGCGGCAATCGTCGGAAAGTCAATAAAATCTAAACCATTTTATGAAAAATCACGCGCTGGTTCTTTAGCATTTTTTATAACTTCGGTTATAGTAATAATGATTTCGGGGTTTTATTTCGAATGTCGTCCGCCCTTTTATTTTTTCGCAATTTTTATCGCCATGTTCCTAACTTTTACCGAAGCCTATCCAAGTTTTTTTATTGTTGACGACAATCTTTTAATACCAATGACATTTGGTATTTGCATGACTTTGTTAGACTTTATGTGGCATATTTTATAATTTTAAAATTCCAAATTTAAAAATATTAGCATGAATTTTTCCAAAGATTTTCCAGAAAAATTACGCTCCTCGATCCTTATTTCCGAAGTAATCGGCAAAAAAGTTCGCCTTAAAAAACAAGGTAAAAGTTTTCTTGGATTATGTCCATTTCACAATGAAAAAACGCCATCTTTTTCGGTTAATGATCAAAAAGGTTTTTATCATTGTTTCGGTTGTCAAGCTCATGGTGATGTGATAACTTTTACCATGGAAAATGAAAGACTCGAATTTAAAGAGGCAATTTTTAAACTCGCCGATGATTTTGGAATCCAAGTCCCAGTAGTTTCTTCGTCGCAAATTCAACAAAATTATGTGGCTCGTGATTTTGAAATTATTGAAAAAATAAATCAATTTTTTGAAAAAAATTTATATCAAGAAAGTGCTTTTGAGGCGCGAAATTATTTGAAAAAACGTGGATTTAATTCTGCAATCGCTAAAAAATTTCACATTGGTTATGCGCTAAATTCTTACGAAGGATTGTTAAATCATTTAAAAAATTTGGGCTTTAGCGATTCTGAAATCGAGAGTTGCGGGGTAATTGGAAAAAATGACAAAGGTAAATTGTACGACAAATTACGCAATCGCATAACCTTCGCCATTAGTGATCGTAAAAATCGGCTCATCGCTTTCGGCGGACGCACTTTGGGCGACGATCTTCCCAAATATTTAAATTCGGCGGAAACCGAAATTTTCAAAAAAAATCAGACTCTTTATAATTATTCAAATGCCCGCAAAGCCATATTTGACAATGGTTGTGCAATTATGGTTGAAGGTTATGTCGATGCTATTTCTTTAACAAATAATGGTTTTGAGAACGTGGTGGCTGGGCTTGGCACCGCAATTGGTGAAGAACATTTGAAGCAACTTTTTCAAATCACTGATAAAATTGTAATCTGTTTGGATGGTGATAATGCTGGTGTCAAAGCCGCTAAACGGGTTCTAGAAATCGCCCTTCCCTTGATAAATTCTAAAAAAACTTTAGCATTTAATTTTTTGCCGAATCAAATGGATCCCGATGATTTTTTAAAAAATTACGGTGCGCGTGAATTTAAAAAAACCCTCGACGAAGCGGTGCCACTTTCTAAGGCCATGTTTGATTTTGCCGTCGCTGATTTAGGTTTAAAAAATATTGAAAAATTAGCACCCGAAAGCAAGGCTAGACTTGAGTTGGAGCTGAATGCTAAAATTAATTTAATCACCGATCCAGCTTCAAAAAAATATTTTAATTTATTCGTTAAAGATGCTTTATTTTCAATTGGACGTCCGCAAAATAATTTTAAAAAAAATATTTTTAAAACTTCAATTTTACCGAAAAAAAATCGTAATAATTTTGATCAAAATTCTTTATTAATCATGGCGATGTTAATAAAATATCCAGAATTAATTGATTATCGCGATAATGACTTTGATCTTAGAGAAATGCAGTTCGAAGACGAAAAGATGAGCGACCTTAAAGAATTTATAGTAAATTTAATTGATGAAAATTGTCAAAATATCGTCGAAGAGCTTGAAAAATCCGATTTCAAGCTTTATAATAAGGAGATTAAAAATATTTTTTTATTGCGCGAAAGAATATTTAACAATGAAAATATCAAACAAAAATTTCGTCTTCTACTTTTAAAAGATTTATTTCTTAAAGTTGAGAGGCAATATTTAGAAAATTTAAACACAATTGATGAAGTTCAAGCTCATCAAAACAAAGCTCCAAATCAAAAAGAGATTTTTGATTATAAAGAATCTCTTCAATCTCAAATTAGAGAGCTTGAAAAAGAAATATTATAAAATTTTATAAAAATTATTTAATCAATTTATGGCAGTTAAGAAAAAATTAACAAAGAAAATTGTGGCAAAAAAAATCATAAAAAATAGCTCTAAAAACGTTGTTAAAAAAGCCCCAATTAATGTCAAAAATCTTAAAACGGTGAAGAATATTAAAAAAGCGGTGGCAAAAGTTGCAAAAAAATTGCCGGAACCTTTGAAAAATAAGGCTAAAGCTCCATTAAAAAAAGTTGAAAAAAAATTGGTAGCGATTGCCAAAAATGTTAAAAAAACTGCAAAAAATATTAAATCGGCGCCGAAAAAAATTGAGAAAAAAGTCGCTAAAAATGTTGAAAAAATTACTAAAAAAATTCAAATAAAAACTCCACTTAAAGCCAAAATTAACAAGTCAATAAAAGTTGCTTCTAAAAAAGTCGAGATGATTAAAAAATCCTCAAAAAATTTAAAAAAAGAAGTTAAAAAAAATGTTAAAGAAGTAAAAATAAAAGTTGAGAAAGCGTTAAAAAAAGAAAAAAAACCGGTTGAGAAAAAATTAAAGAAAATCAAGAAAGAGAAGGTTATTAAGGAGAAAGTTGTTAAAGTAAAATCTCCAAAAAAAATAGTGGCTTTGGGCGACAAAACTTCGCGTTTAGCCGAAAAATTTCAACTAATTCAAGATGTCCGCAGTGCAATCAATAAGGGCGATGACGAAACCAAAAGAATTTCAAGTGAAATTGCTAATAAATTAAAAAAACTTATTGCGATTGGCAAAACTCAAGGCTTCTTGACCCATGAACAAATTAATGAAAATATTGAAACTGAACTTGATGGAAAAAAACTCGATAGAATCGTTGATATTCTAAGTGAATTTAAAATTCAAATCGTTGAAAAAGAAGAAGATCTTGAGCGTTTAATTGAAGAAGGTTTGGCGACAAAAGATGATGAAAAAAGTCAAAAAAGAAGTGAAGATTCGGTAAAAACTTATCTAAAATCGATGAGTACCGTGAAGCTTTTAACTCGTGATGATGAAGTTTCAATTGCCATGAGAATTGAAGAAGGACGCAGTAAAACTGTTAATTTTCTTTATCAAAGTCCGCTTATTATGCGTCATTTTATCGAATGGTATAATGGCTTATCGAACGGCACTATTCTTCTTCGCGACATTATCAGAATTGACGAAACATACAATTCTGAACTTGAAGAAATGATTAAAAATAATGATCAACAAGTGCCAATGTCCGATAGTAATGTTGAAGATGTGGTTGCTATAATTGAAGAGCAAGCGGATTCGGCTGAAATTAACGAAGATTCTTTATTTGAAGATGAAGAGCTTGAAGAAATCGATGAGAGTGCGGTTTCATTCGTTTCGATGGAAAGAATTTTGATGCCAAAAATGCTCGAACTTTTCCAAAAAATTGCCACAATTTGTCAAAAAATTATTGATAAATCCGAAGATAAAACTCTCGAACAAATTAAAAATGACAAGGAAATCAACAAATTACGATTAGAATTTGAAGCTCTTTCAGCCGAAGTTAGTTTCAATGATGGTTTGATTAAAGCTTTAGTTGATCAACTTTATGAAGCGCAACAAAAACTTTTGACGATTGAAATAGAATTACTCAAATATTCTCAAACTTTTAGCATTGAAAAAATTGATTTTTTAAAAAATTATGTTGGTATCGAAGATGGTGAAAAATGGTTTAAAAAAGTAAAAGAATTAAAAGATAAAAAATGGCAAAAATTTACGCAAGAAGGCAAAAAACAAATTCTTACTTCGCTCGAAAAAATTGCTAAATTTACCAAAATCATGAGCATTTCTATCGTTGATTTTAAAAAGATGATTAGCAATTTACGCTACAGCCAAGAGGAAGAATTGAAGGCCAAAAAAGAAATGATTGAAGCCAATTTGCGTTTGGTGGTTTCAATCGCCAAAAAATATACTAATCGTGGTTTGCAATTTTTGGATTTGATTCAAGAAGGTAATATTGGCTTGATGCGTGCCGTCGATAAATTTGAATATCGTCGCGGTTATAAATTTTCAACTTACGCCACTTGGTGGATTCGCCAAGCCATTACTAGAGCTATTGCCGACCAATCACGCACGATTCGTATTCCAATTCACATGGTTGAAACCATCAATAAAATTGTTAAAACTTCACGTCAATTAACGCAAGAGCTTGGCAGAACGCCAGACGCTCAAGAAATAGCGGATCGCTTATTAATGCCGGTTGAAAAAGTTCGTAAAGTTTTAAGAACTTCAAAAGATCCGGTAAGCCTTGAATCTCCTATTTCGGGAGATGATGAAGAAAGTGTGCTTGGTGATTTTATTGAAGATAAAACGGCAGTTTTGCCGTTCGATGCAGCTTCGCATTCTAAGCTTAAAGAGCTTACGGCACAAATTCTTTCTTCACTTACTTCACGCGAAGAAAGAGTCTTGCGTATGCGTTTTGGGATTGGCATGGTTACCGATCACACTTTGGAAGAAGTCGGCAAACAATTCTCGGTTACGCGTGAACGTATTCGTCAAATTGAAGCCAAAGCTTTGAAAAAATTGCAACATCCGAAACGTGCTAAATTATTAAAAAGTTTCTTACAAGATACTTAATTTTATTACTAAACCAAAATGTCAAACCCACAAAAAACCTCAATTTTAAATAAAAATTGGCAAGCAAAAACCTGCGATGAACGTATGGTTTTGGCGATTATGCAAAAATATTCTATTTCGGAAGTTTTGGCAAAATTATTGAACATTCGTAAAATTCCGCTAAATGAAATCGCCGATTTTTTAGATCCAAAAATTAAAAATATTTTACCTAATCCGTTTGAGCTCGGCGATATGAAAATCGCCGTTAATCACGTGATGAATGCCATTAATCTCAATAAAAAAATTACGATTTTCGGCGATTATGATGTTGATGGGGCAACTTCGAGCGCGATTCTAAAACGTTATTTTCGCGATCTTGGAATTGACGTTGGAATTTACATTCCAGATCGTATTTTGGAAGGTTACGGCCCTAACTCCGAAGCCTTGTTGAATCTTAAGAAAAATGGCACCGATTTGGTGATTATGGTTGATTGCGGAACGGTGGCGTTTGAGCCGTTGCAAACCGCCAAAAAAGCTGGTTTGGAAATAATTGTTATCGATCATCATTTGGGCGTGATTGATAAGCCTGATGCCATCGCTATTATCAATCCCAATCTTATTAACGAAAATTTTATTCATAAAAATTTATGCGCCGCGGGCGTGGTTTTTTTATTTATCGTCGCCATCAATAAAACTTTGCGAGAAAATAATTTTTTTGCGAAAAATTCAGAGCCAAATTTATTTGCTTTACTCGATTTAGTTGCACTTGGAACGGTGTGTGATGTTATGCCGTTGCTTGGCTTAAATCGTGCTTTCGTGGCATCTGGTTTAAAAATTTTACAACAAAGAAAAAATCTTGGATTACGCATAATTTGCGATACCGCGGGGCTTGATGTTAAACCAAATTCTTATAGTTTGGGATTTGTGATTGGACCTAGAATTAATGCGGGCGGAAGGGTTGGAACTTCAAATTTAGGAGCAACAATTTTATCAAGCGAAGATGAAAAACAAATTTTTGAAATCGCACAAAAGCTTGAGGTTCTAAATCAAGAACGTAAAGATATTGAAGCTCAAGTTTTAAGCGAAGCCATTGAAAATTTAGAAAATAACAAAAATGGTTTTAGCAAAAATGATGCGGTGATTTTTGCGGTTGCCAATGATTGGCATCAGGGAGTCATTGGGATTGTAGCGTCAAGACTTAAGGAGCTTTATGGCAAACCCGTTGCGGTTTTGACAATTGATGAAAAAAAATCGCGAGCCAAAGCTTCGTGCCGCTCGATTAACGGCATCGATTTTGGTGGAGAAATTTTGAAAGCTCGACTCGAAGGCTTGTTAATCGAGGGCGGAGGGCATGCGATGGCGGGAGGGTTTGCCGTCGAGATTAATAAAATCAAAGATTTACATCAATTTTTTTGCCATAATTTACAACATAAAATTACTAAAATTTTGCAAGAAAATCTTTATGAATTTGATTTAGAACTCGATTTAGAACAACTCAATCTTGATTTAATTAAAGAGCTTTCAAACTTAGAACCATTTGGAACGGCGAATGTTCGTCCAAAATTTTTATTGCGTAATCTTTACAAAATTCGCACCAATTCTGTTGGCAAAAAACAAGAGCATTTAAGTTGTATTTTTGGCGACAAATCGCTGGTTGGATTTAACCATCAAATTCAGGCGATTTTATTTCGTGCCAATATGTCGAATCTCGCGCAAGCTTTAATTGATTGCAAAACTTCGCAACCAATAAATCTAATTGGAACTATTGATATCAATAGTTGGATGGGCGTTGAGAAGTTGCAATTTCAAATCGAGGATGCGATTATATAAATTAAATTTCTTGAATAATTTACAAATTCGTTGTTATAAATAAAAATATTATTTTTAATATAAATCTATTAAATTATAAAAAAACATTGATGTTATTGCCTTTTTACACAAAATAGATTTTTGATATGATTATCAATTTTAATGCCCAAGGGGGATGGCGATGTATTGTGATTTTTTAATAAAAAGAATAAATGACTTCTATAAAAATGTAATAGAAGTAAGGAAAAATAAAAAACACTTAGTTATCGGGAAAAATACAAAAGACGATTCTTTAATATTAACCAGCAATGACTATTTGGCGATCGCAAATCATCCGAAAATTTTATCTGCCCAAGAAAAAGAAATAAAAAATCAACATAACAAAGTTATTATGTCTGCGGTTTTTATGACCGAAAATAGTTTAAAGGGTTTGTTTGAAAAGGAGATGGCTCAGTATTTTGGATACGAGTCTTCGATACTTTGCCAATCTGGTTGGGCGGCAAATGTTGGATTATTACAAGCAATCGCCGAAAAAGATATTCCTGTTTACATAGATTTTTTTGCCCACATGTCATTGTGGGAGGGAATTAAAACATCGGGTGCGAAAGCGATACCTTTTTTACATAACAATACCGCTCATTTGGAAAAGATGCTTATTAAGAACGGTCCTGGAATTATTTTGATTGATTCTTTATATAGCACAACTGGCGATATTGCTCCGATTGCACAAATTGCCAGATTGTCTAAGCAATATAAATGTATCTATGTGGTTGATGAGTCTCATTCGGTTGGAACTCATGGTTTTAAAGGTTCTGGCTTGGTTAGAGAACTTGGTCTTACTGATCAGGTTGATTTTATTACTCTAAGTCTTGCTAAAGCATTTGCAGGAAGAGCTGGACTGATTGTTTGTTCTGAAAGATTTGCTGGATATTTCCCTTATATAGCTTACCCAGCAATTTTTAGTTCAGCTTTGCTCGATCATGAAATTGCAGGTCTTAGAGCAACATTAGAGGTGATTAAAGAATCTGATAATTTAAGAGAGGCCTTAAAAATAAAAGCTTCATTTTTACGAAAAGAATTAAAACAAATGGGATATCAGATTCAGAGTCAATCACATATTGTTTCAATTGAATCGGGAAGCGAAGAGAAAACAGAGATATTAAGAGACGCTCTTGAAGAGCGTAATATTTTTGGTTCTGTTTTTTGCTCTCCCGCTACACCAAAAAATAGGGCTTTGATAAGGTTATCAGTAAATAGCAAAATATCTTACGAAGAACTCAATTATATTATTGAGAGTTTCAAAGATATTAAAAACAAAAACATTTTTTAGTTTAAACAATGATAAAAAAAATAAAAAAAGAGTATGAAAGTGTTTTTAGATATGCTCAAAACAATCTGTTTTTAGTTGGCATTCTAGGTGTTTTCGGTTTTCCACTTTATTATTTAATTTGGAAATATTTATATCCGCAACCTTATGAAAATCTTTATTTAAGATTATTCTGTGCCACATTATTTCTTCCTTGGTTATTTACAAAGCATCTATCGGCAAAATTGATTAGATTTTTCCCTTTATATTTCTTTTTTTCTCTGTTTGTTGCTATTCCACTTTTCTTTACTTATATGCTTTTTGCCAACAATTTCTCCGATGTGTGGTTAATGTCATATTTGGTTGCTATGTATTTGGCTGTTTTACTGATTTATCATTGGTGGCTAATTATTTTAATGTTTTCGTTATCGATAATCATCAATTTATTTTTATATTCATTTGCAGAGATTGCGCCAATGGCCTTCGATGGCTTTGATATGAAATATATACCAATATATTTATTTGCGATTGTTAGTGGTATTTTATGTCACAGAACCGAAATAAAAAGTCAGTTTAATTTAAAAAATATGAAATCTTTTGGCGGTGGAATAGCTCATGAAATGCGTAATCCTCTTAATGCCATAAATCTTTTGTCTGCTAGAATAAAAACTTTGATTCTCAATGATGAAAGTAGCGTTAAGAAGAAATTAGAATTTAATGAAATCGAAGAAATTAATAAAAATTTAAGTATTATTTTAAGATGCACTAATAGAGCATCCGAAGTTATAGATGTTATTTTGGCAAACTTAAAAGACAAAGGCAGAAAAGAAAAATTGGAATTTTTATCAACTTCGGATTTACTGACTTCGGCAATTCAAGAATATGGTTTTGATAATGAAGTTCAAAAAGAAAGAGTCATATTAAATACCAAAGAAAATTTTATCATCAAAGCCAACAAAACAGCTTTCACTTACGTAATTTTTAATCTCCTTAAGAATGCTTTATATTATCTAAATTCTCATCCAAATCAGTATGTTAAAATTTATTTTAAGAAGGGTTTGGGTGAATCTGATTTCAATCAAGTGATTGTTGAAAATAATGGTCCGGGAATTCCAATGAATAAAATTAAAAATCTTTTTGAACCTTTTTATACTTTTGGGAAAAAAGATGGAACGGGGCTCGGTTTAGATTTTTGTAAAAAAACCATGGAAAGCTTTGATGGAAAAATTGAATGTGAATCTGAGGTTGGAAAATTAACTAAATTTATTTTGAATTTTCCAAAAATTTCAGATGTTGAGATAAAAAAACTTTTACCAAACAATAATAAAACGAATTTTGATTCTTTGTCAAAAAATATTCTTATCGTTGAAGAAAAAAGTTTTTTAGAAAATCTGGCGATATTTAAAGACGAAATAAAAAATAATTTAAATATTAATGCCAATTTTGTTAGCTTCGAGAAAGATGCCATAAGAGAGCTAAGATCAAATTATGATTATGATTTATTATTAATTGACAATGAAAATAAAGAAATTGTTGTCCCCGATTTGATTCAAATTATTAGAAAATTTCATGCGGAAATCCCTATTTTAATTTATAATGCCAATAAAGATCAAAAAAAGATTTATGTTGATCTTGGCGCCGATGAAGTTATTGCAAAAAATCAAAGAACCAATATTCATATTATAAGATCAATAGCTAAGTGGAATTTAATTAATAAATTACCGCAAAACATAATTAATTCCTTAGATAATCAAAATAAAACTAAGCAAGTGTTGATTGCTGATGATGATTTAGTTAACAAACTTTTGTTAACAAATACTTTAAAAAGATTGGGTTTCGAAGTTGAGGTCGCATCAAATGGACAAGAATTGCATGATAAGTTTTTTGATAAAAATTTAATTACTGATTTGATAATTACGGATATAAATATGCCAATAATGAATGGTGATGAGGTTGTAAAAATAATTAGAAAATCTGGACAAGCAAATGCCGAAATCCCAATTATTGCTTACAGTGGAGACGGCGAAAAAGAAAAAATTCACAAATTTTTAAGAAATGGTATGAGCGATTTTTTTATAAAAGGAACTGACGTTAATCATTTAGAAAATCTTATTAAATTTTGGACGGATTAATGAGCAATCTAAGACAATACACTTCGTCGCTTTTCTCAATTGAAAATTTCATTTTGATTTCGAATCAAAAAATTTATAAAATTTTTTTTGATTAAATTAATATAAAAAACTTGAATTAAAAATTAATCTCACATAATCTCACATAATCTCACATCAACCAATTTGTAATTAAATGACATTTAAAAATCATCGATTAAATACAAGATTAAATCTAAAACCAAAGATTGTGGAAGAGGCTTATTCTTTGATTGCACAAATCGACACCGTCAAAAATAGCTTTGCCATTACTGGAAAAATTTTACCACAAACAATTAGTCGATTAACTAATTCAGTAATTATCACCTCAACCGGAGCGTCAAATCGAATTGAGGGCAATAAATTATCCGATTCAGAAGTTGAAAAACTTTACAAAAATCTTCGCATAAAAAAATTTAAAACTCGAGATGAGCAGGAGGTTGCTGGATATTTGGAGTGTTTAGAAGTGGTTTTTAAAAATTTTAGCGATATTAGAATTTCTGAATCTTGGATTCTTGGCTTGCATGATCAAATGCTCCAACATAGTGAAAAAGATTTGCGTCATAAAGGTCAATATAAATTTGGTTCAAATCGAGTTGAGGATAAGGATAATAAAGGAAATTTAGTTGGCGTTATTTTTGATCCAACGCCTCCGCATTTGGTGAAAAAAGAAATGCAGGAGCTAGTTTCTTGGTTTAATGAAGCCAAGAAAGAAAAACTTAAACATCCATTAATTTTAATTGCTAATTTTATTTTTGAATATTTGGCGATTCATCAATTTCAAGACGGAAATGGCAGAACTAGTCGGCTTCTAACCAACTTATTATTGTTAAAATTTGGTTATGATTTTACTAAAATTATTTCTCACGAAAAGTTGATCGAATCTAGTAAGGCGAACTACTATCTGGCTTTAAACAAAACCCAAAAAACATGGAAAAGCAAACATGAAGATGTTTCCGAATGGCTAATTTTCTTTCTAAAAATTATTAATCAACAAGCACAAAAAGCTTTAAAAATTCTTCAGGGGGAAACCGTTGAACATCTATTGTCGTCGAAGCAACTTGCTTTATGGCAATGGGCTCAAAGCCTACCAAACAAAGAATTCGCCCGCAAAGATGCGATTGAAGCGCTGGGCTTTCCCGCCAGAACCATTGAATCGATTATTAAAAAATTACTTGATGTTAAAAAGTTGACAAAAACCGGCGAAGGTCGAGGGGTTAAATATAATCTTCATTCCAAATAAAAGGCATAAGGCCCCAGATCTCCCCCTTACAAACCTATGCTTTACAATAATACTCACAACATCAACGGGCTGTAGCTCCCCCCTCAAGGGCTTACACCCCTACAAATTTTATCAACACGTAACTTTTAACTTTTTTATTCTAAATATTCGTCTGAGGAGTATCTCCATAGATTGAGAGTAGAAATTGGACATTGCTCTAAGGCCAATGGTAAAAAGGCT
>SYAR01000034.1 GCA_005787525.1 Rickettsiales bacterium | reverse complement strand
CGAATCAAGCGCTGATGAAAATTATTCCGGGAGAACGCATTGGCGAGAGTTTAATCGCGATCGAAAATAATAAAAAATTCCCCGCCAAATTCACGATTGGCAAAGATAATTTGGGCAATAATTTTACCGGAATTCAACGGACAAATTTTTCTTCGAGCATTGATAATTTACTTTTTTTGAATGATAATTTGAATCTAAATTATAGCACGAATCTTCATGATAAAAACAAAATTAAAGATTTAAAATCTTTCGCCGGCACCGTTTCAATTCCGTTTAAATATAACAATTTTTCTTATGATTTTTCGCATTCAGAATTTAAAGGTCAAAATCAGGGAATCAATGGACCTCTAAGCCTAACTGGCTTTTCTCAATCGTCAAAAATAACTCTCGATCGCGTTTTAATGAGCGATGCTAAATTACGAATTGCTGGCAATATTTCGGTTACCAACAAAATTTCGGCGAGCTATTTAAATAAAGAGAAAATTGAAAATTCCGCTAGAAAATTATCTATCGCAAATTTGGGTTTTACGCTTTCATCTTATCTCGATAACACGACCAGCGCTTATTTGAACCCATCTTATTCGCGCGGTTTAAAATTAATGAATGCTAAAAAAGATCGCCCCAACTCTTCTTACGAAACACCCAAAGCCCAATTTGATATTTTTAAAATTTATGGTAATTTTTCTAAAAAATTTGTTTTGTCAAAAATTAACGCCCCATTAATTTTTACCAGCGAACTCAACGGACAATATGCAAGACAAACGCTTTATGGCTCGGAACAATTTTCCGTCGGCGGATATTATTCGGTGCGAGGCTTTCGCGAAAATTATATCAATGGCGATTCGGGCTATTATTTGCGTAATAAAATCGCTTTCAATCTTGGATCTTTTGTTGCTCCTTTTAACCAAAATCAAGATGAAAAAAATCAAAATTTTCTTGATAAAAATTTGGCACATTTGCACAAATTTTCATTAGAACCATTTTATGATTATGGTTTCGTAAAAAATAAATATATTGATGAAGGTGCCAGCGGAAGGCTTGCCGGCGCTGGCTTGAAAACCGCTTTTAATAGCAAATATTTTAATACTTCTTTAACTTATTCCTTCGCGACGAATCGTTCACGATTAATTAATTCGGATGCCAAAGAAAATAAAATGATCTATTTCGAAATATCGACGGGATGCTGTTGATCGAAGATTTTTTTAACTTTATAAATCAAGATCGCGTGCCTTTTTTGAAAAAAAAGATGAAACGTTTATCCACAAAGAAAATCTAAAATCTTAAAAATTCATCGCGGATGTCGCGATTCATTCGCGACGAAGGTTATTCGCGTTAAAAAAATAGCCTAAACGGCTATTTTTAGCGAATAACGGGACAAGGAGCGAATGCGACGCAGTCCCAGTCGCGGAGTCGTCTTCGAAATCAAAATGAAATTTTGATTGAGAAAAGCGACGAAGCCTTGCGATAAATTCGGTCGCATCATTTAAGAGGTTATTCGCGTTAAAAAAATAGCCTAAACGGCTATTTTTAGCGAATAACGGGATCAGGAACGAAGTGACGCAATCCCTGTCGTGAATCTTTTTCAAAGAAAAAGATGAAACGTTTTTATCCACAAACCAAAACAAAAAAACCTAAATCTCATCGCGTATGTCGCGATTCATTCGCGACGAAGCGATTCGATATTAAGCTAAATTTGCTTTAGCAAATTTAATGCGTAGCATTTACTCATCCAGTTTCAAAGCAGCTAAGAACGCACTTTGTGGAATCTCGACATTGCCTATTTCGCGCATTTTTTTCTTACCTTTTTTCTGCTTATCGAGAAGTTTTCTTTTGCGTGAAATATCGCCTCCATAGCACTTCGCCGTAACATCTTTACGCATCGCCGAAACTGTTTCGCGCGCCACGATTTTTCCGCCAATCCCCGCTTGAATAGCGATGGCGAACATTTGTCGTGGAATTAATTCTTTTAATTTGACGCAAATTGCTCTGCCACGATTTTCGGCGCGGGTCTTGTGCGTAATGAAGGAGAGGGCGTCTACCGGTTCGGAATTAACCATAATTGTAAGCTTTACTAATTGACTATCTTCATAGCCATCCATTTGCCAATCAAAGCTGGCATAGCCTCGCGAGCAAGATTTCAAGCGATCATAAAAATCATAAACAATTTCATTGAGCGGTAAGCGATAAATCAACATAGCACGTTCGCCGACATAAGTTAATTCTTTTTGAACGCCACGTTTTTGCGTGCATAAATCAAGCACCGAGCCTAGAAATTCATCGGGCGTCATGATTGTCGCTTTAATCCAAGGTTCTTCCATTTTTTCAATTTTAGTTGGATCGGGCATCTCGGCGGCACTATGAATTTCAGCGATTTCGCCATCACGCAAATGAACTTTATAAACCACTGAAGGCGCCGTGGTAATTAAATCTAAATCAAATTCTCGCTCCAAACGTTCTTGAACAATTTCTAAATGAAGTAAGCCTAAAAAACCACAACGAAAGCCGTGACCAAGCGCCGAAGAAGTCTCGGCCTCATATTCAAAACTGGCGTCATTTAAATGAAGCTTGCCTAAAGCGTCGCGAAATTTTTCAAAATCCGAAGCGTCGATTGGATAAATTCCGCAAAAAACTACCGGTTGATTTTGTTTAAATCCCGGAAGTTGCGTTGCAGTGTCATTGTTGGAAAGAACTATTGTGTCGCCGACTTTACAATCCGCCACTTGCTTAATTTGTGCATTAATAAAACCAACTTCGCCGGCTCTTAATTCTTCACAAAAAAACTTTTTTGGGGTAAAAAAACCGACGGAATCGACTTGATAAACGGCATTCGTCGCCATCATTTTTATTTTTTGTCCTTTTTTTAAAACGCCGTCGATAACACGTGCCAGAACGATTACCCCCATATATTGATCATACCAACTATCAATCAAAAGTGCTTTGAAATCGCCATCGGGATTGCCTTTTGGTGCTGGCAATTTTTTGACGACGGCCTCAAGCGTATCATGAATTCCAACGCCGGTTTTAGCGGAAACCAAAATCGCTTCGGAGGCATCAATTCCAATCACTTCTTCAATTTGTTTTTGAACTTTTTCGGGATCGGAAGCGGGCAGATCGATTTTATTAAGAACTGGCACGATTTCGTGATTATTATCAATCGCTTGATAAACATTCGCCAAAGTTTGTGCCTCAACACCTTGAGTTGAATCGACGACTAAAATGGAGCCTTCGCACGCTGCCAAACATCGACTCACTTCATATCCAAAATCGACATGTCCTGGGGTGTCCATCAAATTTAACATATAATTTTTGCCATCATCGGCTTTATAATTTAAACGCACAGTTTGGGCTTTGATGGTAATTCCACGTTCTTTTTCAATATCCATTGAATCAAGAATTTGCGCCGTCATTTCACGTTCTTCAATCGCTCCGCATTCTTGAATTAAGCGGTCGGAAAGCGTTGATTTGCCGTGATCGATGTGGGCGACAATTGAAAAATTACGAATATGAGAAAGTGTTTGAGACATTGTTTTTATTTTATGTTAAATCATAATTTAAAATAATTTCGAGAATTTTGTAAAAAATTAAAAATCTTCGATGAAAATCAAAATAATGGTTTTATAATTGTTAAACCAAAATATATTTTTAATTTTAAAATTAATCAAATTGATGTCAAATAATAAACTCCAACCAGTGCGAGGAACCAAAGATATTTTTGGCGCCGACATAAAAATTTTTAATCATATTATAAAAACTGCACGAAAAAATTCTGAAATTTTTGGTTTTGAAGAATTACAAACGCCGATTTTTGAATTTAGCGAAGTCTTTGAACGCAATCTTGGCGAGACTTCCGACATTATTTCCAAAGAAGTTTATAAATTTTTAGATCGTTCTGAAAATTATTTAACATTGCGTCCCGAATTTACGGCGGGAATTGTTAGAGCTTTAATTTCTAACGGTGAATTAATGCAAATTTTACCCAGAAAATTCTTTTCTTTTGGTCCAATTTTTCGTTACGATCGTCCACAAAAAGGTCGTCAAAGACAATTTCATCAAATCAATTTTGAAATCTTCGGCGAAGAAAATTTATATTGCGATGTCGAGGCTCTATTATTGGCTCAAAGCCTGTTGAAAGATTTGGGAATTTTGGAAAAAACTGTCCTTCAAATTAATTCTTTGGGATGTACTCAAACCAAAAATAATTATGAAATAGAATTAAAAAAATATTTTGAAAAATATCGCGAAGATTTGTCACAAGATTCACAAAATCGTCTGGAAAAGAATCCGTTGAGAATACTTGACTCTAAGGATCAAGTCGATATTGAAATTTTAAATGAAGCTCCGCTTATTAGTAATTTTTATAGCGATGAAGCTAAAAAAAGATTCGATGAAATTTTAAATTTACTCGAAAAATTTTCGGTTCAATATCAATTAAATCCAAGATTGGTGCGTGGTCTTGATTATTACACTTCGACGGTTTTTGAATTTACCATGAGTCATGAAGGAGCTCAGAATGCAGTTTTGGCGGGTGGTCGTTATGATAATTTAGTCGAAAAAATGAGTGGTAAAAAAGTGCCGGCGATCGGTTTTGCTTCGGGCATTGAAAGATTGATGTTGTTATTAAATTTAGTTCCTGAAAATATTCGCCCAATTGCCGTAAATTACATTTCAGAAAATGAAAAAAATTGTGCTTTTGAAATTGTAAATCGTTTACGTAATTCTGGTTTGAACGCTGATTTTATTTTTGATGGAAATTTCAAAAAACAAATGAAAAGATCATCGCAAAATAACGCTCGATTTGTGATAATTATTGGCGAAGAAGAGTTGAAAAACAATGAAGTTGTGGTTAAAGATTTTGATAATGCTAAAGAACAAAAAGTTAAACAAGAGCTTCTAATTCACTATTTACGAGGAAAAATTTAATGATTGGATTTGAATTAATTGCCCAAGATCTCGAAAGAAATTTTCTCGCAAATAAATTACATCACGGCATCATAATCGCTGGCAAAAAAGGGATTGGCAAAGCCAGTTTTATAAAACAATTTTGTCAAAAAATTTTGCAAGCAAATGGCGAAGCCAATGCCGATTATCGCATTGTCGAAAAAACTGATGATAAAAAATCAATTGGCATCGAAGAGATTCGTAAACAAAGTGATTTTTTAAATCAAACTTCGGCAATTTCGGCATATAAATTCTTAATTATTGATTCGGCTTGCGAACTTACCCCACAAGCTTCAAATTCACTTTTAAAAACTCTCGAAGAACCCAAAAAAAATAATTTTTTAATTTTAATAACTCACAATTTAAGCAAAATAATTCCAACCATTCGCTCGCGTTGTTTTATTGTCAAAGTTCCTGAATTTTCACTTCTACAATTTTTTGAAATTTTAAATCAAAATAAAATTAATAATTCAGAAAAAGAAAAAATTTTTCTTGCACAAATTTGTGATAATTGCCCCGCACTTGTAATTGAATTTGGTGCTGATTTGGTAAGGTTTTATCAATTATTTTTAAACTCAATTTTAAATCAAAAACTTAGCGAAGAATTATTAAAAAAAGTTTCTGAAAAAAATTCTTCATTCATAATTTTTGAAAAAATTTTATTACATTTTTTTTCACAATGGCTTAAATCAAGTAATAAAATTATTGTAAATTTTCATTTTGAAGAACAAGAAGTTTTTGAATTTTTAGCACCAAAATTTTCTTCTTCACAAATTTTAGATTTAGCGCAAGAATCATTGGCTATGCTTGAAAAAGCATCAAGCTCATACCTTGATAAAAAACTTAATTTAACCAATATTTTTAATCAAATTTGTTATGTCTAAAATTTTTCGTGCAATTGGCTTGATGAGTGGAACTTCGCTTGATGGCATTGATTTGGCGCTGATTGAAAGCGATGGTAATGAACATATTAAAATAATCTCTAATGATTATCTCGAATACACCAATGAATTTCGCGATCATATACGCGATTTAATTTTTAAAAATCCAACTCTCGAAGGTATCAAAAAAATTGAAAATGAAATTACAATTTTGCATGCAAATTTAGTCCATAATTTTTTAAAAAAAAATAATTTAAATTCCAGCGAGATAGATTTGATAGGCTTTCACGGGCAAACTGTTTTTCATCAACCTGCAAAAAAAATTACTTGGCAAATTGGCAATTCACAACTTTTAGCTTTGATGACGGGCATCAAAACGGTTGGTGATTTTAGAGTTCGTGATGTGCTTGAAGGCGGGCAGGGGGCACCTCTAGTGCCAATCTATCATTTTTATTTATTTGCAAAATTAGCAAAACCAAGTATGATTTTAAATGTTGGTGGTGTTGCGAATCTAACTTATATTGATAATGATTTAAAAAATTTACAAGCTTTTGATACATGCTTTGGAAATGCTCCTAGCAACGATTTAATGCATAAGAAATTTCAAAAAGAATTTGATGAAAATGGTGATTTAGCCAAGACTGGAAAAATAAATTTAGAATTAATAAATAAAATTTTAGAGCATAAAATTTTTAATCAAACATTGCCAAAATCTTTTTCACGCAATGATTTTGATGAAGCTTTGGCTCCACTTCAAAACCTTGAGCCTCAAGATATTTTGGCATGTTATGCAAAAATTTTTACCGAAGTTTTAGCCAAAGATATTTTATTATTAGCAAAACGACCAAAACAGATTATCGTGTGCGGAGGCGGTGCTAAAAATAAAAATTTACTCGAAATTTTACAAAAAAAACTTAGTAATATAAAAATTTTAACAGCAAATGATGTTGGATTTAATATTGATAGCATTGAGGCGGAAGCCTTTGCTTTTCTAGCAATCAGAAGAATTTTAAATTTACCAATCAGCTTCAAAAAAACTACAGGAACTTTAAATTTATCAGGTTCAATCGGTGGAGTGATTTATGAAAATTAAATTTACAAAAAAATTTTGATTACAAAAGTTTATCAACAAAGAAATTCTAAAAACTCAAATCTCATCGCGTATGTCGCGATTCATTCCCGACGAATGTTCTTCGCGTAAAAAAAATAGCCTAAACGGCTATTTTTAGCGAGAAACGGGATTAGGAGCCAAAGGCGTGGCGATCCCAGGGGCAAGTCGTCTTCGAAATCAAAATGAAATTTTGATTTAGAAAAGCGACGAAGCTCTAATCAAAGCTAAATTTGCGTTAGCAAATTTAAAAAAGTATAGCGGAGATGCATATCTGCATCCCCGCTATTTTGTTTAGATTTTTGAGATCCAAACTATTTTTTTGCTGGAGCTTTTTTAGCAACAACTTTTTTTGCTGGAGCTTTAGAAGCAACGGCTTTTTTTGCTGGAGCTTTTTTAGCAACAACTTTTTTTGCTGGAGCTTTTTTAGCAACAACTTTTTTAGCTGGAGCTTTTTTAGCAACAACTTTTTTAGCAACAGTTTTTTTAGCAGTAGCCATGATTTTATAAAATTATTTGTTAAAATATTTACCAAGAAGAATGACAATTTCGAAAAGAATTATTAACAAAATTGCCAAACTAATTTGACTCAAGATATCTGGAGGAGTAAGGATTGCGGATAATATAAAAATTATTACAATCCAGTATCTCCTCTTACTTCTCAAATCTTTAATCTCAACATAACCACCTTTAATTAAAAAAAGCAATAGTATTGGTGATAAAAATGCGATACCAAATCCGAAGAGTAAATTTATAGTAAAACTTAGGTAATCACTAATTTTTGTTTCGAGTAAAATTGGTAAAGTACTATCGCCCATGGAGCTTAGATTTTCAAAGCTTGAGAAAAATTTTAAAGCCATCGGTAAAATGAAAAAAAAACAAAAAATTGCGCCAAATAAAAATAAAAAAGACGAAAAAAATAACGTAAATAAAATATTTTTTTTCTCATTTTTATATAAAGCTGGAGACAAAAAAAGATAAATTTCTGCAAAAAAAATCGGGAAAGAAAAAAATAATGATGAATAAAAAGACAATTTTAAATAGGTCATGAAAGCTTCTGTGGGGCTGGTGTAGATCAATTTACGATTTTGATTATTTTGTGAAACTTCAATAAAAGGTTTAAGTAAAAAGTGATAAATTTCTTTTGAGAAAAAATAACATATTGCAAAGATTATTATATAAAATAAAACACACACCATCGCTCGACTCCTTAATTCATTGAAGTGAGAGCCTATTGTCATTTCTGAATTTTTGTTTTTCATGATTTTTTTCTGATATAAAAATCTTATTAAAAATGCAATTATGATAAGATTTTCTTATTACTAAAATTATTCTTTTAATTCTATTCTTAATTGACACGATGGCTTAGAATTATTGATATCGTAGGCTTCACCGCGAGCACAAATTGAATTTTGAGTGTAATTTAGAACATCTCCACCGGCAACCACAACATTTCCTTTATAAGGATTTTCATCATCAACTTTTTTATCATATGAAAAAGCTTCTTTTGTTGTTAAGGTATTATTTTTTGTATAAAGTCTATTAGTGTCGGCGTGCGAAAATCCGATTTGAAGATAAGTCTTGCCGGCATTACTAAATGCAACGATTCCAGCATTTCCAATTTTACTTTCAGGAAAGGTTGATGACGTTCTCGCCATTTCATTTTCAAAGCCATCATATTTTTCATTTAACATTTGTGAGTTAGATAAATGCATCCAAAAATTTATAATTTCGCCTTCCGCCATATCAATTAATTTTCTTGAATCTGTAATATAATTATCGCCATTACCATCACTATTATAAATACTTATTCCAAAGCTCATAGTATTTTGTATATCACCTGGCAAGGCATGATATTTCTGGCTGAAGCTCTCAATCGCTGAATTAATTTTTTTGATTTGCATCACCAAAGATTTGGTTTGATTATTGTCGATTAAATTTTTAATTAAATATGCGAAAATTATAGTGATCGAAATAAATATAATTATTAAAAATTTTGATAAAATTGTGCCGTTTTTCATGTTGATTTTTTTATAAATATTTTTTGATTAACAATATATTAGGTTTGTTTTTTTAATAATAAAATTATTCCACAATTTAATTTTTTTAAAAAATGTTTCATTCAACATCAAGCTTTATTTTGCTTAAAAAATAATTATAAAATTTTTTTAATATTCAAAACTTTATGATTATTAATGCAAAATTATCAAATGAAAAAGTAAATTTTATGTTTATTCGCCACCAGCAGGAGAAGGAGTTCCTCCAGTAGCAGGAGGAGTTCCTCCATCAGGAGGAGGAGTTGCGTCGCCACCAGCACCATCAGGAGAAGGAGTTGCGTCGCCAACAGTTACAGAATCAGCAGCATTAGAACCTTGTTTACTTCGAGCCTCCGTAAGAGCGGTGTCAATTTTTGCTCCTTTTATTTCTAAATTTTTCAAATTAGCTTCATCTTTTGCTACCTCTGAAGAAGCATTGCTTCTGGCTTTTACTTTGTCCTCGAACTCTCTTCCCACTTTGCCACCATCTTTTTCTGAAAGTTCTTTAAAATCTTTTCTATCTTGTGAAGTTACATTTTCACCCTTATCAATTTTTGATTTTAATGCATCCATTCTTTTGTGATCATCATTGCCATCGATTGCTTTTTGAGTATTGCCAAGAGTTTCCTTTGATGAAGCTAATTTAATAGAAGCGTTACCTATAGCCAAATCATTATCACGTTTTTGTCCCTCTAATTTATTTACCGCATTTGTATTAATTTCTTGATTAATCTTCTCTACATTTTGTTCGTTCGGTTTTTTAGTATCTTCTTTTTCCTTAACTCTATCTTCAACATCACCTTTATTGTCTTTTTTATTAAGATATTTGGCGAAAGATTCCAATTTATCGATATTCTTTCCGCTCATATTAGAGCCCTTATCGAAGGATTGGGCAAGTCTATTTTCTTGAACTTTTGCTATAATTTTATTCTCCTCTTCGGGACTTCTTTTTGCCAAACTTGCTCTTGCATTTCCCGCGACATTATCTATGGCATTATTAATATTTTTCATAGCACCACCTCCTGAAGTGGACTTACTTTCATAAGTTTGTTTTGAAATTTCGCCAGATTTTTCAAGCTGTTTCACCGCGATATTTCTTTCCTCCTTAGAGATGTCGCCCTTTGTTGCGGTATTAAATGATTTAGCTATTCCTCCATACAAACTGCCTGCGGCTTTTTCAAATTCTCTATCATAAATATTTTTAGCTGAATTAGTTGCTCCACCCCCCAATTCTTTAAGGGATTTTTTGGTTCGACTTCCGAGAGTTATTCCACTTTCTTTTTGTTGAATTTTTCCTTCTTTAATACTATTAAGAAAATCTTGACGTTTTTCTGGTCCATCGAGATTTTTTAAAGTTGTTTTCATTTCGCTTTTAGACATTCCAGTGTCAACCGAAGCAGCTTTGGCATTCATCGAGGTTTTGTTATTGCGAAGATAATCCATAGCATGCGATGCAGCGTATCCAAAAACATTGTCGCCTTTATAACTACTGCCCTTTGTATCACTCATTAATTTTTCAATCGATTTATCACCTTTGCCGGCTTGTTTTGCCGTGTTTATCATCGCCTCTTTTTTAATTTTAGTAAGTTTTTCTCTTTTTTCAGCTTCTGATAATTTACTAAATTCTTCAGATTTATTAGTTTTGTAATCGCTTACCGCCTTATTTCCATCATTTAGCATTTTCGCTTTTAAGTTGCGATTTTGATCATCGGCAGCCGCAGCTTTTTTTCTTGCACTTTTTGCCAAAGTTCCCGAATCAAATACTTTTTGGTCAAGCCTTTCCATAACTTTCAAGCCACTCTTGTTGTATGCTTTAGCAACTTTTTGTTTTACATCTCCAATTGCTTTATTCATTGAAGCGGAAATTCCAGTTCCAAGCTCGGTTGCCGAAACTCCACCGCTTAAAGTTGCCACTAAGTCGGTGATTGAGCCGAGGAATGATTTCATTATTACGCACAAACTCCATAATGATAATAATTTTGGAAGAGTTGGAATTCCAGATGGCGAACCCGAAGTCGTTGGATCCATTGTGTTGCTGATATAAGCTGGGGCTTCTTGAGGTGTCCAAAAAGATAATAAAGATATTTTTGATGATAAAATATTTATTTCCCAAACGCTATCCCAACAAATTCGATAGCCGAGAGTTAATTTTATAATTAAATATAAAAATGAATTGAATAAGCTTAAAGTGAATATTAAAAATATTTGTTGCAAAGCGAAGCCTATCAAGGAGTTTATCCAATTATCAAAGAATGTTTTGGTTTGCTTGAATAAAATAAAGACAAAGAAAAATGGTCCAACTGAAAATAAAATTGAGATAAAAAATTGCGATGTTAAATATATTAAAACCGCATTGGATATTGCGTAAACATAGGTAATTGCACTGTAATATATTATCATTGTATATAAAATTCCAAAGAATTTATAAAATAATAATGATAGAATTTTTTTATGAATAACATCGTTATTTATAAAGAGTGCAATAACTCTATCGGTGCCACCAAAAATGATTGATTTATTCGAAAAATCATTTGCTAAAAGAGCCGATTCAACTTGCCCAGTTTCATCAAAGAATGAAGCCATTAAAAATGTTAAGAAATCGGTGCCATTTTTGAAAAAAGTTACAAAAAATTTATCAAACCAAACCCAACCAAAACTTGGATTGGTAAATAAATAAATTATGCCAACTTTCACTAATCGATCAATAATTTCTGATTGTTTTAATTCGCTTACGCCCATCAAAAAACCCATGCCATAAAATGAAAACATTAACACTACGGATAATGTTAAAAATGATTGATAAACCGGATTTAATAAAATTATATTATAAAGTCTTTTTATTTGATTTTCTTTATGAAAAGTTTGATCGGAGAGGCTGTAGAGATAATGAACTGAAAGGCTTTTCTTTTTACAATTGTCATCCGTTTTTTCTGAATTAAGACTTACTGAATCAGCTGACACTTCAGTGCCTGCTCCAATATCTATCTTATAAAGTCTAGTTAATTCTTCTCGCGAATATACTTCTATATTACAAAATGCTTTTCCTTGGCATTGAGCTCTTATTCTTTCCATGGTCTGTTGACGATGAGATCTTAGGGGGCATTTAATATATGTATAAGGTTGTTTATAACTAGTGCTCGAAAAAGTTGCTAAATAAATATAACTTATAAAGCACCTGTTTTTACAAACATCGGGATTTACTTTATTTGGATCTAATTTTAAAGTAGTGTACTCATCAATATTTAGATCCAAATCATCACCGAATTCAATAACCCCGTCAACAATTTTATCATCAATAGCTTTAAAGGGAGATATATCGAGAGTATTTAAATTTAAACCATTGACACCAAAATAATTCTGATTAGCCACATTAGCATAAAAAGGCAAGTTTGTAATTGCATTATAAACTAGGTTATATTCATTACTGCCAATTTCAAATGCTGTATTTTCTATTTTATTAACACCGTCAACTTCTTCCAAAATTGGCGAAATGATTGAGTTGATAAAGTTAGCAACCTTAACTTTAGAACCCCTTTTTATCTTAACCGCAACATTATAATGACCAGTATTGTTAAAATAGGGACTATCATTGCATATAAACTTCTTTGTACAATCACCAACACTAGCTGGGCAATATCCACTATCAGCTGACAACCCACTCCATTTTAAATTTATTGATTTATATCTGTTGCAAGCTGGAGTAGTGTTTGGAGGGGTAGGTTGAGTGCAATCTTGGTAAGTGCCTGTATTCGTACTACTCTCATTACAATTTCCAACAGTTTGATTATCAAATATTTTAAAAGCGATTCTATATCTATTATCATGCGATGGATTGTCATTATTGGTATTTGCCTCGTCGTTGAAACATAAAAAATTGGCTCCAATAAAAGGTCTTAAGCCATCAACGTTACAATCTGATGGAGAGGATTGATCGGGAGTTATTCTAACCAATTGACCAAATTCATTAAATTTATAATTGTTGGATGAATCTAGTTCATCTGAGGCAGGAATATATTCTGTAATTTTTAGCGGGTTAGAAAGATTACTTTCATTTACTAGATTTTGAAAAGCCCCGCATGTGTTTCCAGCAGAACTATTTTCTTTACATATTGCAACTGTAAGTTTATCGCCATTTGAATATGAATCTTTATTATTAATTTTTATTTTTAGAGGCTGAATTGTGACACCTGGTAAAGTTTTTTGTTCAAAATAATCAGGAAGGGTAGTGGCGGTGGAAGCGGGAATAGTAACATCATCAAGTATTATAAATTTAATATAGCTTGGACTCGCAACTATTATTGGAGCATCTGTTGAATAAAGTGGTAAATCAGCCCCAGCAACGGTAACATTTTTTAAATATTTAACGGGATAAAGATTGCCAAAATTGCCATCGAATGAACCTAATTTTTCAAGACCTTTTCGTTTAAAATTATCTTTTCCATTCGTATCTGGCAAGGTTGTGGCATCATAATTTTGAATGGTTTTGTTATTTAAAAGTAAATATGCCGCTTTGGCTTTTCGATCATCTGCAGTAATTCCTCCAGCTAACCCTACTAAATTTTTTATTTTTATAATATGATCTTGCAAAGCTCTTACCGTTCCCTCGTAATTTTCAAGATTGTAACATTGTTGTAAATCAGCCCCACTTAATGTATCTTGAAAATATTTTTTTTGAGCATCTTTCTTGAGTTGATTTAAGCAATTATTGCAACGGTTTTGATTCATTTTAGAATCTTCCGAATTACCTTCATCCGTTGCTGCTGCAAGAGCGGTTATGCCATCATTTAGTTTCATTGATTTATATGGATCTAATAGAGCCATAGCAGTATAAGATTTGCATTTTTGCTGCGGACATATACCACCATATTCAGGATTTAAATATTTAGACCCAGCCGCTTGCGAACCCTCTGAATAGCATTTATAAACAGGCTCAGTCGGTTCGCAATTTGGTATTGACGAGACCAAAGGGGCATCGGTGATCGAATATATTTCTTTTGAGGTCAAAGTTGTATTCAAAGTTGCAAGATTGCTACTGGCGCCAGCAGGGGGAGGGCTAAAACTACTACATGATGAAAATTTAGTGGGAATGCATTCGCGTGGGCAAAATAAATCATTATTAGTTTTTGATGCCGGATTAGCAGGATCAGGCTTTAAATTATCATAACATTTTGAAGGATCTATTTCACAATAAACTCTTTCACCACCGGCTTCAATCTTGGAAGTGCAGTTGTTTGTAGCATCACTATCTTGGTTACGATTGATATATTCTTTAACTTTAAAATCTGGACAAAAAACTGCTGGACGTGGAGTAAATTTTACATAAAAACCGACTCCGCAATTTACATTAACTGTTGGCGAGTCTATACTTCCTGGATTAGGCGTCCAATTTCCCTTCCAACTAAGCGGATGAAAACTTAATTTTTGTCCTTTTCTAATGAAATATTTTTTAGGATTATTAACACAACTTGATGAACAAGCGATTGTTGGTGATGTGCTATTTAACAATACTTTGTGTTCAACACCAGATTCACCAACTTTTTTAGATGGCACTGAAGCTGATACTGGATAAGTAAAATTAGCAAATTCATCTTCATCATCATTATCCTCGTGAAAAATTTTAAAGCTTAAATTACAGCTAGCGGCACTTAAGAGAGATATGGATTTTTTAGTGGGATCTGACCCTGATGCTTGATCAGCAATACCAAATTCAATATAGCCAGATTGTTCAAATTGAAGCTCATGAAATTCGTATAAATAGGCATCTAACTTGCAGTTAGTGTTGAAAGTTGTAGAAGATAATAGCACTTTTTTTACACTGACTGTGCTCAAATCTTCTTTGTTTATTACTTCTGACGAAGTATTGTTTGCTAGATCTGAAGAGGAAATTGGATTTATTGGGTAATCTTTTGTATCACTTGCTCTTGTTGAAGCATTAGTTTTAGTTATAGAATATTGTATGTCCGTTGCACCTATATTACATTCGGCTCCACTCGAATCTAATTTTGATTTTACAAACACAACCGCATAATCTTTTGTTGGATTAGGGAAAGTTAGTATAGATCCTAGGCCTTTTTTTACTTCATTTAGATCCAAATTAACTATATAGTTAGACTGTGGGACGACATCGATACCTATTAACCTATCATCATTTGATCTAATAAAACCGGTACCATTTTTATATCGGGTCTTTTCTTTTTCTTTATTATTAACATTAAAAACTTGGGAAAATTTTTGATTAAACTCAGCCATTTTACCGGCCGGTGGTTTAAGCGATGACTTACCATAATAATCATCACATGCAGTTGTATCCTGACTACTACATTTCGAATCATTGCTACAAATTAATTTCCCATCTTCGATTTCACAAGGCCATGCACTTGGATTTGGATCAAGCGGAAAATCATATTCAGCAAATTGAGAATAGCCTTCTGGAAGCGGGATAGAGTAAGCAAGAATTCTTCTGGCACCATTTGCCACAAAATCTCTGTAATAATTAAAAGTGTTATCAATTGGAATTGGAGAAGTAGGAATAGCATTTTTTGAATTATCTTCAGTAACATTTGGGAAGAATTTAAGAGTTGCTCCTGTTACTTCAGTACCTTCATTATTAGAAAATGAATTATAAAAACTTATTTCTAAACTCTCTCCACCAATGAATTGAGCAATATTGCTATTACTTTTTAGTGCATTTAATTCTTTATTACCGATGTCGGCATTAGAAATAGATAAAACCTTCTCTGGTGACGCTCCACCTAAATCTATAGTGCCTTGAGCGGTTATTAAAATTTGAGAATTTTCTTCGATTGACAATTGATTATTTCCACCTCCAACCGCAACCCAAGGTGGATCGGCAAAACCTAGTGCATCAATTGGATTAGTAATACTTTGATTATTCATTAAATCTTTAAAATTTTTTTCCGAACTAGCATAACATTCTGCTTCACATTTTTCTCCGCAATCATCGTTTGAGAGATTTAGACAATTTGTTGCAGGAGTAGAAACACATTGCTTTATTCCAAAAGGTTGACTTGTCGCGGAAACATCTTTTTTATATTCGCAATATTCAGATAATCTATTGGCATTAACTGGAAAAGTATAAATTTCATATTCACCAAAATCATCAGCATCTATACAACCATAATCCTCGCAAGCATTTAAAAAAATCAAAGACAATAAACAAAGAATCGCTTTTAGGTAATTTTTTATTGAATTGTTTTTAATTAATTTATACATCTTTCGGTAATTTATCCTTATGTTTGTTAACAAATTTTTCGAAATCTTTTTTTGTTTCCCCATTATTAAATTCTTTAACTGCCTTTAAAGCTTTTTTATATTCTTCTCTTTTTCCAGGCTTAGGTAATTTAAATCTATTAACAACAACATTAGAGAAAAAAACGATTAAGAAGGAAGCCGCTTTAGAAACAGTTGCTTTACCAGCTCTTTTTCCTAAGCCTTTTTTCTCATATTTTTCAACTATTTTAACATTCTCTTGATTAATTTGAAGAGCTTTATCATATATTCCATTGTTTTTATCAATTTGTTCATCGCCAAGATTTTTAATTTTAGCATCCGCTTCATTTATTTGCACTTTAAATTCATTTCTTTTATCAAATAAATTTTTTAATTCAGGATTTTCGGCAATTTCTTTTTTTATTAAACCATCAACATAATTTTCATTTCTATTTTTACTAAATTTTTCTTTTATTTTTTTTCTAAATGTTTCCCATGCTCCGCTACCCTCAATTACTTTAATATTTTTTTGAAGACCTTTTTTCAAATCCTCATCCTGCAAAAGATTTATTTTTTTATGAAAATCATTGGAAAATTTTCTTTCATTTTGCTTAAAATTTTTCAACTCTTCTTTCATTTCTTTTAAAAGACCAAATCTCTTATCTTTAAAATCATCTTTAATTGTTTTATCGATGGCATTTAATCCTTTTTTTGCATTTTCTTTATCTTCTTTTAACTTTGAAGTTTCTTTGCCTCTATCTGATCCCGGAGTTTTAAATCTCATTTTATCATTATCACTTTTTAATCTATCAATCATTTTTACTTTAACTTCATTTTTTT
>SYAR01000002.1 GCA_005787525.1 Rickettsiales bacterium | reverse complement strand
CGTTAAAAAATAGCCGTTTAAAGAAAAAAGGAACCTGGTACTTTTTTTTGTAAATCTTCGCGCAATCACCCTCCCGCTTTTCGGGCTTGCAAACCTACATTTTATGGAAATAATTATAAAGCTTACGGGCTCTAGCTCCCCCCTTGAGTGCTTACACCCCTACAATTTTTTACAAGCTCGGAAGTGCTTCAGGCTGTAGCTCCCCCCTTGAGGGGGAGCGGGCGATAAAATCGCAACGGTAGTTGCGATTTGGGAGCCGTGGGGGGTCAGAAAAGCCTATATAGTCAATGCTCTCGAACCAAGGGAAAAATTTTTAAAATAAATTTTATAAAAAAGACAATTTCTTGATTTTGTTTTTAAGCTAAAAAATATTCTAAATTTTTCTAAAAAAATCCATCGAAAAACTATAAAAATAATATAAAAAATAACTAATTTTTGTTTAAAAAATTGGAAAAATTGTGGATTAAAAATTAAATCAAGAAATCGTCTTTTTTGGAATTTTTTTCATTTTAGCTTTTGAGATAATCTTGAAACCTTTGATGTTGTAGATTTTCCGACCCCCCACGATTCCAGAAACTTAACTACCGTTAAGTTTCTGGAATCCGCTCCCCCTCAAGGGGGGAGCTACAGCCTGAAGCTCTTTAAAAGTTTGTAGGGGTATAAGTGTCGATGCGTTAGCACGACCAACTTTCTGATCATTACTTTTTTAATACACTTCTTTCAAAGTGCTCAAAATTTTATATATATTAAATGACTTTCTATTTTATAAATAAAAAAATAATTAATATTTTTAAAATATAATTGTTTTGCTCTTAGCAAAAACTCATAATTAATCTATAAATTATTTTATTTGGTTTTTTTTGGAGCATGTTGGTTAACAAATTTTTTTAAAATTTTACAATTTCGATACGAGTTCGTCCTATATTTTTGATTATAATTTAGCCCAGTTTAATTAATTTAATCATATTTAATGCGATGCCAACCCAGTCACATCAACAAGAGAAAGAAGATCAGCAAATTTCAATTTTTTCTGCAATAGAGAAAAATAATTTAGAAGTTATAAGTGCAATAATTGATATCAATCCACAAATTTTAAAGCTAGAAAATGAATCTGGCGAAACGCCTATTATGTTTAATATTCTGATGTTTTATAAAGAACCCTCGGAGGATTGTAAAAATACATTAAAAATTATTTTTCAAAAACAATTTGGTAGAGATTTGGCGACCGAAGAAATCAATAATATTGTTGATTTTGTTGAAAATTTTAATTTTTTAAAACTTTTTTATGGTGATTTGGGTCAAGGATTTAGTAAGGGTCAATTAGAAAAAATACTTCCTTCTTTTTTGCCAAAAAAAGAAGATTTGCCAGATGGTTTTATTAAAAATCTTGTTGAAATTTATGAAAAAATAACTCAAAAAGAAGCTCCCGAAATAAAGTTTCAAAGGGGGAATGAAAAAAATAAAAGCCTTCACATATATAAATCTGGATTAAGGGGCCACAGAGCTTATTTTATATTTCATGTTGATAACGATCATTTAACAAAGATTAGTTATTGTGATGGCAATAAAGTTTGCGATGATCAAAAAATTGGCAATACATTTTACATTAATGGTGCAATAATTTTAGAGCTTAAAGTGCCATTATCTCTTAAACGTGAATCCACTGGATTAGGCAAAGATCAATATTTTCAAAATTTTGTTGAAAAAACTTCGAAAGAAAAAGATTCTGAAGTTTTTTATAAAGAATTTGCGAAAATATTAGAGGAGCAAAAAATAGATGAAATGGAATTTTTATCAATAACTTATTCAATTCCAACCAAAGAACAAAGAAGAGGAAATTGCGCCATCAAAAGCATGCGCTTATTAACGCGTTATATTTTGGAGATGATCTATGAAAGTGAGCTTTTTACTTTCGATCCGACAACTCTAGAGCACGGAGGGGAGGGATATCAGCCTCATAAAGAGTTAAAGCAAGAAATTGTTAATAATGCCTCTAAAAAATTGATTGAAAGTGTCAAAAAAATTGAAAAAGATTTTATTGGCGAAACTAGAATTTTTGAAAAAATTTATGATTTTTACGAGAGAAGTTTTAACAAAGAATTCCAAAAATTAATCAGAAAAAAAGAAGCATCAATAACAAAATTTTTGCCAATCGCCGAGCGGAAATTTGATAATTTTAAAGCTCAAATTATAAAAGAAAAACTTTGCAGTGATGATGAAAAATTTCAAGATAATTTGCTTCCGTTTGGTTTGCAAAATTATCTTTGGCGTATTTTTGAAAATAATATTTCTTTCGAGAAGGGTGATATTAAAAAAATAGGATTTTTATTGAAAAAAAAAGAAGTTCAAATTAATGGATTTTTAGATTTGAAATTCCCCTCTCCAGAAGTTAAAAATCATTTCACAAAACTTATTCTTAAATATGGCAATGAGGAGCAAAAAAGTAATTTTGTTCAACAAATTTCTCTTTTTGATGTTGATAAAAGAGGTAAGTTTTTTGAGGGTTTAAGTGAGAAAAGAATTAAATTAATTTTAGACATAATCAAGTTAAAAAAACAAGAGCAATCTTTGTTTCAAGATGGGTTATATTTAGATAAAATCGTAGAAGAATTAAATAAAATTTTATCAATAAAGCCGAGCTCAACAGCTTTTAATCCAACAATTGGTAAAGAAATGCGGGCAAGATAAATAATGCCAAATTAACTAATTATATTTGCTAATTTTTTGCTTCATCTTTTTTCGCTAAAAATAGCTGTTTAGGCTATTTTTTTAACGCAAAAAACTTAATTTCCAAAGGGCGAAAGTAAAATTTTGCCGATGGTGATGATGCCGTCAGCGGTTATAGCTATTGGGGTGAGGGCGGTCGCCGTTAAAATCTCACCTTTTTCTAAATCTTCGGCAATTTTAATTTTATAACTTAAATCTAATTGCGGAAAATTGCCGTGAATATTGGGATTTGCGAGATAGCGATTGCCAAAAATTTTAAGTTTTAAATACCAACCTTTGTCATCTTTTTTGAAGCTATGATTGATCAAAAAAGCTTCGCGATGAGGCATTAAATTTTCGGAAAAGCTACGAATCAAAACTTCGCCGGTTGCTTGATTATTTTTGTTGATATGAATTTCAGTTGCCGAAGTGTCAATATAAAGGGTTCGGCGGTCTTTCCATAATAAAATATTTTTCATTAAATTGGAATTATCAATAAAAACATAATGAAATTTTTCCGCTAAAAAAACTACATAACCATTTTGCGAATTGATTAAAAAATGCTTAAATTCTTCATCATAATTATGCCAATTCCACAATTTTTTGGTTAAGCCATTACATGAAGTTGTGAAAATAATAAATAGTGTTAAGCTTAGAATGGCAATATTTCGCATGATTTAAAAATTTTTATATAAAACTAATTTTAGTTTAAAAATATTATGATTTTAAACAATGTTTTTTGGTTAATTTTAAAATTAATTAATTTACAGTAAATTTTGGGATTAAAGCCTAACCCACGAAGTTTCTTGATGGATATTTCGAACTTGTGGATTTTTAGCTTTTTGATTTGGAAATTTTTCTTCAATATTTGCGGGTCTTGAAACTTTTCGCGACTCACCTTCGTCACATTTTTCAATTTCTTGCAATTCTTCTTCGCTGGGATGGGGTTTGCGAGGTATTTTACTATAAAGCCGAGCACCTAATTCACTTGTCATATCTTTTTGCGATTGAGGGTGGTCGCAAGATTTATCAGGCAAAATTTCATAAGTTATTTCAATCTCATCGCTATCAGCTTCAGATAAAATTTTTTTAATATCTATTTCCCCAGAAAGCCATTTACTTATGCTGTCATTTAGGAGTGTTTGCGTTGCATCTTTAAGATTAGCGATCATGTAAGACCTTAATTCTACTGGATTTCTGTAAGCCGATATTAAATAATCCGATTTTGCTTTATCAATTGAAAAACAAATATTGAAATCACTTATTTGACTTTCCTCTTCTCTTGAATTACCCGAATTAAATTGAATTTGAAAGGCTACATTATCTTTATCTTGAGAAAATTCTATTTCAATCGATGGTTGATCTTCTCTTAAAATTGCTGGAAATAAATTTAAAATTCTGCCACTGTGAAATTCTTCTTCATTTGGAAAGCGCCAAGTGCCGAATTTTATTTCATGAATCTTTGAAAAATCTTCGTTTAGAAAAAAATGCTCAACAGAACCAATCCCTTCTAGCGTAAAATCAATCGGAAAGGGATTTTTACTATAATTATTTACGTGACAATTCATTTTAGTCGAGCCGCATTGGTTATCAATTAATATATAAGCTTTGCAGGTTCCGTCCTCTTCAATTATTTTATTTTTTGCCATAATAAAATTTAAATTATCACTAAAAGTTATTTCAAAAACATTGCCATTATGAGTTTTGTTGAAAATATGAGTTGTAGAAATTTTATCCGAAAAAGGAGTTGTAGTTATTCCCTCTTCCTTAATGTAATCGTCAACTACCTCATGAAAAACAAAGTTTTCTTTTGAATATTCGCGAAATTTTTTAAGAAATTCTGATTGATTTTTTAGCAAGAAATCGAGCATATTTATTATTGTCTTTGATAAGAATTTGATAGTTTAAAATATGCATTTGAAACTACAAAATGAAGTGGTAACAAGAAATATTTAATTTTAAAAATATTGAGAAGAAAGCTTAAAATAATAATATCAATTTTTAATTGCGATAAATTATCAAGAAAGCTGGTGGAAATTGTCATTTTAATAAAAATAATTAATGGTTTAAATTGTTAATAGATTTTTATTATTTTGCTACTAACTAAAATGCACAATAAATATACAAATTATTTACTTAAAATAATCTAATTGTTTTTTTATAAGACATTTTATTAATAATTTTTTCTAATTATTTTAAGAAAAAAAATTATTAATTAAAAACTTATAATTTTTGTTAAGCGTTGGAGAGGTTGAAGCGGATAAGAAAACTAAATAATGTCAAATTTTCTGGCATCAAATAATTGATAATGCCACCATTCTTTGCTATAAAAATCGAAGCCAGCGAACATCATTATTCCAAGCAAAGTGTTGCGGTTGTTGAGTTGAGCCTGCGAAATTTTTAAGCAATTATGGAAGGCGAGATCAGAAAGTTCATCAAAATCACTGCCCATATCAATTTCATTGCCAAATAAATCGCATAAAGTTAAATCGAGTGCAACTCCTCGACAATGTGGAATCGAGCCGGTTGCGGGATTGGAAAAAAAACTTTGATATTGTGGGAATTTTTGAAAATATTCAAACATAAATTTTTGCACGGCGAAGGGGCGATAAGCGTCAAAAATTTTAAATTTATAACCGAGATTTTTGGCGTATTCAACGGCTTTCTCAAATTTTTTATAAGCTTCTGGGTGAAGTGCGATGTAGGGTTGGTGATATAAAATTTGTTTGCAAACATTATTGGCGGTGGCGTAACGAATATCGAAAATTACATCGAGATTTTTATTATTTATTTCAATTAAATTTGACATTGTTTTTCCATTAAATTTATTAATTGAGATGTTTTTTTATTCTGCATTTCTAGATTCGGATTAACAATAATTAAACCAAATCGATCGCTAATTTCTTTTTTTTCTTTATCGTCAAATTTTTTTTCCTTTAAAAATTTTTCAAAATTTTGAAAAAAGTTTTTTTTTACTTCAGGAGTTAATAAATCCAAAAATTCACCTTGAGGAATTTTTGGATATTTTTTATCGGCAACAGGTTCGGCGCCAATGATTTCGCCTTTTCCATCTTTTTTGAAAATTTTTAAATTATAATGCCACCATTCATTTTCATAAATTTCAAAGCCAGATTTTTCCATAATGTCGACGAGAATTTTACGATTTTCTTCGGCAAATTTATTTTTTTCACTTAACGCCGTAGAGCCATGATGCGATTCTTTTAGCATCTCGTCAAAGCCCGTCCCCATGTCTAAATTTTCCCCCTTTTTATCGACCAAAGTTAAATCGATCGCAATGCCACGAACATGCGTTGCAATGCCTTCGCTTGGGTGCGAAACATAGCCCTTTTCAACATGTTCGGGGAATTTATCGGCCATAAAAGCTTGAACTTCAAAAGGGCGATAAGCGTCCCAAATACGAAGCTTAAAACCTTTTTCATCGGCAAGTTTTGAAGCTATTTGTAAATTTTCAAAAGCGTCGCGATGAGCGTAAATAAAGGGATGGCTATAAAGTTGTTGTTCACAAAAATTTTCATTCGTGGCGTACGGGACATAATCGATTAAAATTTTTTCGTCTTGAATAATTTTTACCAAATTATGTTTTTCTAAAAAAAATTTTTCTTTTTCTAAAAATTCTATTGATTGAAAATAATCGTTTTTCATATTTTTTAGTCAGAATGGTTTTAAAATGACGAGAGCAACGCTTACAATCATTATGACGGTTGGAATTTCGTTTGCAATGCGATAAAATTTTTCAGAATTTTTATTTTTCCCGCTGGCAAAATTTTTGCGACATTTGCTTAAAAAAGCGTGAAAACCTGCTAAAATCAAGACCAAAGTAATTTTTAGATGAAGCCAATATGAGTCCTCGAAGCCGATTTGGATCGCCATATAAAACCCAAAAATAAAAGTCGCAATCATGGCTGGATTCATGATATAACGCAATAATTTGCGTTCCATTTCTTGAAAAAGTTTATCACTTTCGGAATTCACCGCAACTTTGCAATGATAAACGAAAATTCTAGGTAAATATAATAAGCCAGCCATCCATGACATAACGCTTACAATATGAAGGATTTTAACAATATCGTAACTTTCAATATTTTCCATGATCTTTGAAAATTTATATTAAATTCTTGATTAATTTTGCTTCAAAAAATAGACTTTGAAATAAAATAAAAAATATAAGTAATTTATAAAACTTTTTATAATAATTTTGCAAATTAATTTTTTTAATCATGAAACTTCTTGCCTGTAATAGCAATAAAATTTTATCTCAAGAGATCGCCAAATATCTTGGAGTTGAGCTTGTTAATGCCGATGTAAAAAAATTTGCTGATAATGAAATTTTTGTTGAAATCAAAGAAAATGTTCGCGGTGAAGATATTTTTGTGATTCAATCAACCTCTTATCCCGCCAATGATCACATCATGGAATTATTGATCGCAATTGATGCTTTGCGTCGCGCTTCTGCCAAAAGAATTACGGCGGTGATTCCTTATTTTGGCTATGCGCGTCAAGATCGCAAAGTCGCGCCACGCACTCCAATTTCGGCAAAATTAGTGGCGAATTTAATTACTTCAGCGGGGGCGGATCGCGTTCTTACGCTTGATTTGCACGCAGGTCAAATTCAGGGATTTTTTGATATTCCCGTCGACAATCTTTACGCTTCCCCAGTTTTTATTCGTGATATTAAAGAAAATTTTGGTACCAATAATCTGGTGATAGTTTCGCCAGATGTCGGTGGTCTAGTTAGGGCACGTGGTATCGCTAAAAAAATTAACGCCGAATTGGCGATTGTTGATAAACGTCGACCTGTTGCCGGAGTAAGCGAGGTAATGAATATTATTGGCGATGTCGAAGGTAGAAATTGCATCATTGTTGATGATATGGTTGATTCAGGGGGCACTTTATGCAATGGGGCAGAAGCTTTGCTGGAGAAGGGTGCAAACTCAGTTTCGGCTTACATCACTCACGGCGTTTTATCGGGAAAAGCTTGCGATCGCATTGCCAATTCTAAGTTAAAAAATTTAGTTATCACCAATTCAATTGAGCCGACAATCGAAACTTTATCGGTAAAAAATATTAGAATTATAAATGTGGCATCGCTTCTGGGAGATGCGATTAGAAACATTACTCAAGAAAAATCTGTTTCAACTTTGTTTGATTAATTATGAAAAATTTAGTTAAAAATTTAGTTAAAAAAAATAAAAAATTTGCAATGGATGGTGCGACATATTTGGCTTTTGCTTTTTGTGTGGTGGGCTTTGCAACAATTATTGCCGATTTATTTTATCAACCAAAAATTGTAAAAAAAAGAGGCTATGAAATCGAGATCGCGCTTGATGGAAAACCGGTGCCCAAAAAACCAGAAAAAATTATTGATTTAGCCGAATTAATGATCACTGCCGACATTGATCGCGGTGCCAAAATTTTCAAAAAATGTGCTTCATGTCATAATGTTGGAAAAGGCGAGGGTGCTAAAGTTGGTCCGGGACTCTACGGAGTCGTTAATCGAGCCAAAGGAGTTTTTGCTGGATTTTCTTATTCTGAAGCGTTAAAAGCGAAGGGTGGAGTTTGGGATCGAGCTTCAATTAATCAATTCATTACCAAGCCTAAAGAATACTTACCGGGGACTAAAATGGCATTCGCTGGTTTAAAAAAACCGCAAGATCGAGCCGATGTAATTTTATATTTAGAAAAACAAGCAAAATAAATCTTAAAATTTTATATTATTTTAGAATTTTAAAACTAGTTTTGGATAAATCTTAACTTCAATAAAAAATTTATGGAAAGTGCTTTTGAAATAATTTTAGTTATTGCGTTTGGTGCCATCTTCGGTTCATATGCAACACTTTTTGCTTATCGTTTGCCTAGGGGAGAATCTTGTTTTGGCAGATATTTTGGTAAAAAATCACGTTGTCCAAATTGTGGTTTTACCATTGTTACTCGCGACTTAATTCCACTTTTAAATTGGATAATTACTTGCGGAAAATGTCGTTCTTGCAAAACAAAAATCCCACGAATTCACCTCTTTGTTGAGCTCTCGACCACAATTTTATTTTTAATTTGTTATTTAAATTTTGGATTTACCGAATTATTTATTGTTAATTGTTTAATTGCGGTATCGATGGTTGTAGCCATGGCTAGTGATATGACTCATAAAAAATTTACTCGTGAAACTTTAATTTTTTTATTATTTTTCGTGACAATAAATCGTGTTTTGTTTGATCAAGCATTGACCAATATTGTTTATTCTCTAGCTCTAGGAATTTTTGCATCAACAATTTTTTATCAATTAATTTGTAAAAAATTTAGCTATATTTTTTTTAGCGAAGAGCAATTTTTTGATTACATAAAATTTATTTTAATAGCTTCAATCGCCTTAGACTATCAATCCTTCCTCTATTATTTCTTTCAAGTAATGTTTATTTTGTCGCTATTGTCTTTTTTCAAAGCCTTTAACAAAAAAAATATTATTTCGATCGGATATGTTTTTGTTTTTCCGCTATTGTGGATGCTAATAATTCAACCAATTAATTACTAAAAAATTTATGAAATTTTCTGATTACAAAGTTAAAGATATAAATCTCGCCGAATGGGGTAGAAAAGAGATTACCCTAGCTGAACATGAAATGCCGGGATTAATTTCTTTGCGTAGAGAATATGGCAATACTAAGCCATTAAATGGTGCTAAAATTGTTGGTTGTTTGCATATGACAATCGAAACGGCGGTTTTAATTGAAACCTTGACTCATTTGGGTGCAGAGGTGCGTTGGAGTTCTTGCAATATTTTTTCAACTGCTGATCAAGCGGCTGCGGCGATAGCTGAGGCGGGCATTCCCGTCTTTGCGTGGAAAGGCGAAAGTGAAGAAGAATATGATTGGTGTATACGTCAAACCATTATTGGTAAAGCGGGATGGGTGCCAAATATGATTCTTGATGATGGTGGAGATTTAACAAAAATGATTCATCAAGAATATCCGGATGTTTTGAAAAATATCAAAGGCGTTTCGGAAGAGACTACAACAGGTGTTGCGCGACTTTATCAAATGGAAAAAGAAGGTAAATTAAAAATTCCCGCTATCAATGTTAATGACGCCGTTACCAAATCAAAATTTGATAATCTTTACGGCTGTAAAGAGAGTGTTATTGATGGTATTAAACGTGCCACCGATGTTATGATTGCCGGAAAAATGGTGGTGATTTGTGGTTTTGGCAATGTTGGAAAAGGTTGTGCCGAAGCCTTTAAAAGCCAAGGTGCCAGAGTGGTGGTCACAGAAATTGATCCGATTTGTGCTTTACAAGCGGCAATGAATGGTTATCAAATTTTACCAATCGAAGATGTGGTTTCTCAAGCTGATATTTTCATCACAACGACGGGAAATGTTGATATCATTACCATCGAGCATATGCGTCAAATGAAAGATTGTGCAATCGTTGGCAATATTGGGCATTTCGATAATGAAATCCAAGTTGAGGCTTTGAGAAATTTAAAATGGACGAATATCAAACCGCAAGTTGATCAAATCACTTTTCCCGATGGCAAAAGAATGATTTTGCTTGCCGAAGGTAGATTATTAAATTTGGGTTGCGCAACAGGGCACTCGGCGTTTGTAATGTCGGCGAGCTTTACCAATCAAGTGATGGCGCAAATTGAATTATGGAATAATAATCAAAAATATGAAAATAAAGTTTATATTTTGCCAAAAGAACTTGATGAAAAAGTAGCGCATTTACACCTAGAGAAACTTGGTGCCAAGCTCACTAAGCTTACAAAAAAACAAGCCGATTATATTAACGTCCAAATTGAAGGACCATTTAAAACAAACGAATATAAATATTAACAAGAAAGCCTTTAAATCCTTGATAATCAAGGGTTTAAAGGCTTATTAATTTTAGAGGTTATCATGGATAAATTTCAAATTACCATCGAAGGATATAAAAAATTAAAGGCCCAATTAGAGAAATTAAAAAATGAAGATCGTCCTAATATTATTAAGCAAATTGCTACGGCGCGTGAGCTTGGCGATTTACGTGAAAATTCTGAATATCATTCGGCAAAAGATCGCCAAGGTTTTATTGAAGCGCAAATTGCAGATTACGAAGATAAATTTATTCGTGCCGAAGTGGTTGATATTTCTAAAATAACAAGTGATAAAATAAAATTTGGTGCAACTGTTACCTTAGAAAATTTAGATAATCAAAAAAATATAAAATATAAAATTGTTAGCGAATTTGAATCAAATATTGATGAAGGATTAATATCGATAAACTCGCCAGTAGCAAGGGCTCTGATCGGTAAAGAAGTTGGTGATGATGTTGAAATAAAAACTCCAGGTGGAGAAGTAAATTACGAAATTTTAAAAATTGAATTTGTTGATTTGTGCTAGTTCATGTCTAAAAAAGAAACATTTAAAAAACATTTATAAAAAATATTTGACATGTTATAAAATCTTTTCAATATGAATTACAGAAGTAAACAAAATCAAAAAATTTGTTTCAATTAAACTTTAACTCTTAGAATAAATTATGAAAAAGACCTTTTCTTCTAAAAAATCGGCATTCTCTTTGATCGAGTTGTCAATAGTATTAATTATCATCGGTTTATTAATTGCTGGTATAACAGGTGGAGCGAGCTTGATCAAAAGCTCAGAGCTTCGTTCAATTATGGGTGAGGCTAGAGGTTATGCTGTAGCTGTTAACTCATTCTTTACTCAATATGATCAATATCCAGGTGATGCAAGCACCAACGTTGGACAAAGTTCCATTGCAGCTGCTCTTGGTGACAGAGATAACAAAATTGAATTTGTTAATGACAACCCTACTGCAGATTTAGTTGTGGCTGAAGGTGTTGATGCTTGGTTTGATCTAAAAGATATAGGTGCTATAGATTTAGCATTAACTCCGCTTACCAATGGAACTTTACTTTCCCCTGGCATACTGGTTCCAGTTACCAATATCCCTGGTTCTAAAATTAAAGGTGCTGGTTGGGCTTTTGATTATAACTCCTCGACACTTCAAAATGTTGTGGTATTGACAGGAACGACAGTGGCTTATAATTCATCAACTGCTCCTACTTTAATCAATGGAATGAATTTGGCTTCCCCAGCTGAATCCAAAAATGCTTCAACAGAAATTATTTCTGCTCCAGATGCATTATCTATCGATTCTAAAATTGATGATGGTAAAGCTAACAGTGGAAACGTTCAATCTGCTAATCAAAGTGCAGCTGCTGGCGAAATCTGCTCTACAACGTCGACATACAATGTTGCCCAAGGTGCTAAAAAACTTTGTGTTCTTACATTCCGTGTTGATGTAAGTTCGTAATATTAAAAATAATATACTTTATCAAAACCCCGATATTTCAAAAGAATATCGGGGTTTTTTTATTTCAATTTAATTGTATTTTTAAAATGAAAGATGATCAAATAATTAATAGTTTGGTAAATTTTTTAATCCCAATTATTTTTTTATATGGTTTATATTTTTTATCAGATCTATTCATCGAAAGTGGTTTTTTCGCTTTAGTTTATTCGGTGGTTTTAATCATTCTCGGCCTCATGATGTATGGCATCAACCACAATCCAAACTACTCAAAATCAGCTTCCCAATTAGAAATAATAAGCTTCTCATGTTCTTTTATTTCACTCATTTACTTATTGGTTATTTTAATGTTAATTACGAGCTTGCTTTCGATTTAAACACATTTAATTTGCGTTGCAAATTTAGCTTTGAGTTGAATCGCTCCGTCGCAAATGAATCGCGACATCCGCGATGAGATTTGGGGTTTTTTATTTTGATTAGAGCTTCGTCGCTTTTCTCAATCAAAATTTCATTTTGATTTCGAAGACGACTCCGCGACTGGGACCGCGTCGCATTGGCTCCTTGTCCCGTTCTTCGCTAAAAATAGCCGTTTAGGCTATTTTTTTAACGCGAGAAACCCAAAAAATAAGTTAATTATTTTTTAAAAAGAAAAGAAAAAATCGATCTACTTTTCTTTTCATCATTATTTGGGTTTTTGTAACGATTATCGTTGCGTCGATTGTTGTTATTATTGTTTCCCCTTCTTTTGTTATTATCGTGGCGTCGATTATTGTTGTTATTATGATTGCGATTATTGTGAGAATGATGGTGATTTCTTTCTTGAGATTCGCCATTGCTAGGCTTTATGAAGTCATCATTGTTGCCTTCCGAAGTATCTTCATTGGTAAAGCTTTCAAAATAATTTTTCTCAATGTCGAGTTGATTAACTTTGCCCGTCGTTACTTCCATTTCAATTTCTCTTCTTTCTTCATCGGAAAGGCTTTTTCTTTTTTTAATGCTGAAACCCTGAGGGCCGTTCTCCTCACTAGGTTGCAAAAAAATATGAACATTATAATTTTTCTCAGTTGAGATGATGTCATATTTTTTGAAATTCATGATGTAAGCGATGGTTTCAGCGGTGGCATAAATATAAATTACCCCAGCTTGTTTATCAGCACAAGCATGACGAATTGCTCGCAAAATCGAAACCGCTAAAATTTCTACTGAACGAACATATCCAGTTCCGCCACAGTTTTTACAAGGCTCGGTAATGGTTTCAAAAAAACTTGCTCCCAAGCGTTGACGTGACATTTCTAAAAGTCCAAAAACGCTAATTCGACCAAGTTGAATTCGAGCACGATCATTTTGAAGTTCGTCGCGTAAAGTTCTCTCGATATTGCGACGATGTTTTTGATCATACATATCAATAAAATCGATTACAATTAGACCTGCCAAATCACGAAGGCGAAGTTGTCGAGCTATTTCTTTTACCGCTTCAAAATTAGTCGTGAATGCCGTTTCTTCAACTCCAGATTCTTTGGTTGCGCGACCTGAGTTAACGTCGATGGCAACTAGTGCTTCGGTGTGATCGATAACGATTGAGCCACCTGATGGCAGAGAAATTTGTTTCTCATAAAGTGCTGATATTTGTTGCTCAACGCGATATTTATTGAAAATCGGCACACGATCATCGTGAAGTTTAATATTTTGTGGAGCATTTGGCATTGTTAATTTAACGAAATTTGTTACAATTTCGAATGATTCTTTGCCTTCAACCACAACTTCGCTAACGTTATCGTTGTATATATCGCGAATGCATCGACGAATAATGTCATCCTCGGCGTGAATAAAAGACGGAGCTTTAGAATTAGCGCAAGTTTCTTTAATGGTATCCCATAAGCGATTCAAATATTCGCAATCGCGCTTGATGTCTTCGGGTTTTTTGCCAACGCCTGCGGTTCTAATAATAACGGAGCGGTCATTACTAATATTTATCTCGCCTAAAATTGAGCGTAAAATTTTTCTATCACGAAAATTGTCAACTTTTTTGGAAACTCCGCCTTTATTTGGAGTGTTGGCCATTAAAACACAATATTTGCCGGCGATCGAGATGTAAGTAGTCATTGAAGCACCTTTATTACCTCTTTCTTCTTTGCCAACTTGAACAATAATTAATTGTCCTGGCTTGATTACTTCTTGAATATTATATCTTTTGTGAATGTTGTAAATATTGCCACCATAGCCTGATAATTCATCTTCAACTGAATACGTTCCCGTGGTAATTGACTCATCTTCTCCGCCTTCATCATCATTATTTTTAGTCGATGTATTTGGTAAATTTACCAAATCATCATCTTCATTTTTTTGTGGTTGATTAATATTTAACTCGCGAAGTTTTTGATGTTCGCTGTCCGAAATTTGATAAAAATCAGGATGAATATCGGCGAAAGGCAGGAAACCATTGCGATCGGAACCATAATCAATAAAGCAAGCTTGAAGGGAAGGTTCAACCCGAGTTACTTTAGCTAAATAAATATTTCCTTTAATTTGTTTGATAGCAAGAGCGGAGCGGTCAAAATCTAGAAGCTTTCCATCGCTACCAAGGACGGCGATACGAGTTTCCTCGCGATGAGCACCATCAATTGTAATTGTAATTTTTGTCATTTTTCCTCGAATAATTACGAGCAAAATCAGCTATTTTCTAGGGTGAAAAATAATAATTTGAAATATTTCTAATCATAATTTATAAATAATCTTGAAAATAACTGTTTAACTCTTTGTTTTATAATTTTACCAAAATGCGGTGATTTTGTGATCGCTCAAATATGGCGATTCTATTTAATTCTCTAAGGACGACTCAATTATTTTTAAATAAGAATTGAGAACGTCATCAATTTTTTGAGATATATATTTTGTGGTGTTTCATATTTATGATTATCAATGATTACTTTTTTTATTTTAGGATACAATCATTTTTTTATTTTTTAGACGTAAGTAAAAATTTACATCAATTCTCAAGACGATTTTATAAATATAAAGTTATTTATTTTGAGATTTATAAAAATTTAGACAATTTTTTTTAATAAATTCTAGTAATTTCTTTGCCAAGTTTTAATATTTTTTTTGGTAGCTGTTCTCTATAAATTTATTTTTATAAAAAAATGATTAAATTATTTGCCCACCGCGGTTTTGTTGAAAATAACATGAAGCAAAATTCAATTGCGAGTTTGAAAAACGCTGTCGCTAAAGGTTATAAAGCCATAGAATTTGATATTTGGTGGGTCGATGGTGAATTTTTTATAAAGCACGATAAACCCGATAAAAAAGAAGAATTTTCATTGCCAAGGCTTCAAGATTATTTATATTACAAAAATGAATTGGAATATTGGTTTGATTTTAAAAATATAGATCAAAATAATGTTGGAGATGCTCTAAAAAAGCTAAAAGCCGATTTAATTTTAAAAGAAATTGATTTAAATAAAATATTTTTCGCGCCTTACATTACCGATTATGATTTGGCAATTAAAATTTCTTTAAAATTTCGTAATTTTTTCTCACAAAAAATTAATTTTGCGGGGGTTTGCGATAATGAGCTTGGAGTTCAGGAGATTGTTGATATGGTCAATATGGAATTAATTGATTTTGTTTCGATAAATCATGCTTTAATTAATGCCGAGCTTTTAAAAAAAATCAAGTCTACCAAATTATTGGCTTGGACCGTTAACGATATTAAGCAAATTAACGATTTATACTTGCTTGGAGTTGATAAATTCGCGACCGATAAAGTTTTAATTTAAATTATCAGAATTTTGTGCTAGGCATTGAATTTTTTTAGATTGATAAGCGATTTTGTATCTGCCATTGGGCTGTTCCTTGAAGATTTGAAAATAATCACAAATCGCATCTTCAATTTTAAAAATTAATTTTGAATTTTTATCTTTCTCATTAATTTTATATAAGTCCCAAAGAATATATTTTTTATGTCCATTTTCATAAATTGCATCGATTTTTATTTCGCGATCAAAAATTACATCGATAATCGATAAACGCCATTTTTTTTCCTGAAATTGTGCAATTGCGGTAATTGAATTAACATTAGAAAAATTTGTTGATAAAATCTCGTCGGTTGCATTGGAAATGCCGTAAAGATTGAATGCCAAGGTCAGAGGTTTGTCTTTAATTTTCCATAAAAAAGTTGTGCGTAAATCGGAAATGGCATCACTTAAAACATGTCTCTTGATAAAGAATTTTTGAATACGATTAATTAATTCTGGATATTTTTGAAAATCTTCGATCCATGAATTTGCGTAGTTTCTACGTTCAATTGGATTAAGCCTCCATTCCTCTTTTAACTCGCCAATTTGAACCTTCTCAAGATTATAACTTTTGTTCCATTTGGTAATAAAATTATGATCAATAATTTGGGCATCTTTGAAAAACTTTGCTTTGTTGGAAATGAACTCTCCTAAATTTTTTTTTGGATGTCGTTCAATGTAATTTTTATGTAAATAATTTTCTAATTCGAGAGCTGAGGGCATGGGATCGCTATCTTTCGCAAGGTCAATTAATTCTTGATCCAAAGCCAGTTTTGGATTAACAAATTTTATAGCATTTTTATCGGAATTTATAGCAATTTTTACAAATTCTTTATTGGATTTAACGTTGGGTGGAGAGAATTCGAGAAGAAGTCCATTATCTTCTAAGGCGGGACGAGCAAATTCCTCGAGAGACTTAATTCGATCCGAGGCGTATCGATAATTATCTGAATCTAAATCGAGCATCTTTTTCATAAATAATTTATTATCAAGAAGGCTCCAAGACGAATATCTTAAAGCGTCACGATTGATGTAAATTGCGTCTTCCATGAAATATGGATCAGAACGGACTTCGGGTGCCACATATTTTAAAATTTCAGGATCGGCTTTGATGACTCTTTTTATAAAAAGTTTATCTTCGTGAAGATTTTCCGACACGTTTTGGAATTGACTTTTATCGATTAATAAAACTTTAAAAATAAGATTGCGATCTTGTTTTAAGCAGGCGGGTAAATTTTCAATAACATTGGGGTTTTTTTTGGCAACTTCGCTTAAAATTACATCATAATATTTTTGCGGGGAAGAGCAATAATCTTGGGCCAAGAGTCGATTGCTAAAAAATATAAACGGAATTATAAATGTGGCAAATTTTGCTTTCATTAACCTTTCATTGAAGAAATATTTTCTAATTCAATATTTTTGCGATTATTAAAATAAACTACTAAAATTGCTAAACCGATAGCGGCTTCAGCTCCCGCAACGGTAAGTACAAAAATAGCAAAAATTTGCCCAACTAGATCATTTAAATACACCGAAAAAGCTACAAAATTTATGTTGACCGCAAGAAGCATTATTTCAATCGACATTAAAATCGAAATAATATTTTTACGATTTAAAAAAATTCCACCAATGCCGATGCAAAATAAAATTATGGCTAAGGTGGTAAATTGATGTTGAGGAATTTGGTGCATAAAATAAAATTAATTTATAAATCAATGCCTTCGCCAGCTTTGACCTTGGCGATTACAAGAGTATTTTTTTTGTTACGAGAAACTTGTGCAGAAATATTTTGTTTGCGAATGTAACGTGTTTCAGTTTTCATGGTTAAAACAATGGCGCCAATCATCGCCACGAATAAAATTGCTCCCGCAATTTGAAAAGGTAAAATGAAATCGGTGTAAAGAATCTTGCCAATCGCCTTGGTATTGTTGATGTCTTTTGGTGTTGGAAATTGCGGAGTTAATTCATTATAATTGATGTTAGAAAATTTAGTTATTAAAAAAATTTCGCAAAATAAAATAACGATCAACATTGTAATTAATGGTTTTTTGCGATTAACATCTTCAGTGATTTTTGCATCAACATTAAGCATCATCACCACGAATAAAAATAGCACGGCGATCGCACCGACATAAACAACAATTAAAAGCGTCGCAATATATTCTGCACCGATTAAAATAAGTAAACCAGAAGCGTTGAAAAAGGCTAAAATTAAAAAAATTACAGCGATTACCATGTTTCTGGTGCTAACAACCACAAGGGATGATGAGATTAAGACAAATGAAAAAATGTAAAAAAGATAAAGTGTAAAGTTCATTGAAATTTTATTTAAAAATATTGCTCAATAATGTTATTTTATAAAAATTTTTAGTCAAAATAAAATTAATAAATTCCGTAAATTTTATTTTGTGTTTTTAAATATTTTTAACGATATTCAACGTCGACATTAATATTTTTTTGTAAAGCATATTCATAACGATCGCCATTTGCCAAAAGTTTTTCTTTGTTGTAATAAAGTTCTTCACGCGTTTCGGTTGAAAATTCAAAATTTGGACTTTCGACGATGGCATCAACTGGGCAAGCCTCTTGACACAATCCGCAATAAATGCATTTCATCATATCGATATCATATTTTGTAGTGCGACGACTACCATCATTACGCTCTTCGGCCTCGATGGTGATGGCTTGCGCTGGGCAAACTGCCTCGCATAATTTGCAAGCGATGCAACGCTCTTCGCCATTTTCATAGCGACGCAAAGCGTGTTCACCTCGAAATCTTGGGTTAATCGGTCCTTTTTCGTATGGATAATTTAGAGTGAATTTTTTCTTGAACATATATCTCAAAGTTAATAAATGTCCGAGAAAAATTTCTTTTAACAAAAATGAAGAAGCTTGTTTAAAAATTTGCATTTTTTAAATATTTATTTAACAAAAACTATAAAGCTTGCGGTGCCAACAACCCAAATTAATGAAAGCGGAAGGAAAACCTTCCAACCTAAGCGCATCAATTGGTCGTAGCGATAACGAGGCAAAGTTGCGCGCACCCAAATAAAGCAAAATAATAATGTGAAAATTTTAGCACAAAGCCAAATAAATCCAGGAATTGCATTACAAAAATCGCAATCAAACGGCGGAAGCCAACCGCCTAAAAATAAGATTGAAGCGAAGGCGGAAATTAAAATCATATTGGCATATTCGCCTAAAAAAAACATGGAAAATGGCATTGAACTATATTCAACATTATAGCCGGCAACTAGCTCAGATTCAGCTTCGGGGAGATCAAATGGATGACGATTTGTTTCGGCTAAAGCGGAAATAAAAAATAACAAAAACATTGGAAACATTGGTAAAATATACCATTGATCTTTTTGCGATAAAACAATTTCCGAGAGATTTAATGAGCCAGCACAAAGAACTACGGAGATAATGATTAAGCCGATCGAGACCTCGTAAGAAATCATTTGTGCCGAAGAGCGAATGGCGCCAAGAAAGGCATATTTTGAATTTGATGCCCAGCCTGCAATTATGACGCCGTAAACTCCAAGCGATGAGCTTGCTAATAAATAAATTACTCCAACATTTAGATTGGCGACAACAAAAGTTTCAGAAAAAGGAATTACCGCCCAACCAATTAAAGCTAAAACGAAAGTTATAATTGGAGCGATTAAAAATAAAATTTTATTAGATTCCTTGGGTAAAATAACTTCTTTAAGCATGAGCTTTAAAGCGTCGGCTAAAGGTTGGAATAATCCAAATGGGCCAACTACCGACGGACCTTTGCGCAATTGCATCGAAGCGATTACCTTACGTTCCATCAAGGTTAAATAAGCAACGGCACCAAGTAGTGGTAAAATTACTAATAAAATTTTGCCAATAATCGGCAAAATTATCATAATAATCGGCAGAATTTGGCTATTAAAAAATTCGATCATTTTAATTTTATATGTTTGAAATCGATTAATAATTTAAATTTTTTTAAAGATTATTTTAAAAATTTCACAAAGTCAATTTCTCGATTATAAATTTTTTTAAAACTTATTTTAACAATTAATTAATTTGAAAAATTCTGAATTAACGGTAAATTTATAAATCGTTAAGGTTATAACTCCAGCAAGGATTCCGCAAATTATATCATCAAGCATAACGCCAAAAGAGTTTTTAAGTTTACGATCGCAAACGCCGATTAAAGATGGTTTTTTTATGTCAAAAAATCTAAATAAAAGAAAACATAAAAATACGTAAATCATAAATTTAGGTTGACTTAAAATATAAATTTCTCGTGCCGAAAAATTAAAAATTTCTAAGGCGATGAAGATACCAACCGCTTCATCGACAACGATTGATTTGTGATCAATATCTTTGGAATTTTTTATCAAATGATAATTGGGAATTTCGTAAAATGCATAAAGACAAAAAAATGTAGTTAAAATAATCCAGAAAAAATATTGAAAAATAACCGGAAAATTTTCTTCCACAAAATAATTATTAACAAAAACCCAAAATAATAAAGCACCAATGGTTCCAAAGGTTCCGGGAGCAAATTTTGCCTTTCCACAGTAAAAAAAAGTTAAAATTAATTCGTTAATTTTGGAATATTTTTTTGGCATATTTATTTGTTATTTTATGATTTAAAAAATTTACTTTAATAATATTTTTATTTCTTGCAAAAAACAAATTATTTAAATATTTTGTTAAGGCAACCTTAAATATTTAAGCAATCAAGAATTGAAATTAGGCAATGAATTATAAAAATAAAAATTTAGATTTTTCAAAACTTCACAATGAAACCAAGATGATTAGAGGTGGATCGCTTAGAAGCAATTTCGGTGAGACTTCCGAGGCACTGTATTTAAATTCAGGTTTTTGTTATAATTCGGCGGAAACTGCCGAAAGTCGCTTTAATGGCGAGGATCCCGGATATGTTTATTCGCGTTATGTTAATCCATCTTTAAAAATGCTTGAAGATCGATTGGCGTTGCTTGAGGGTTGTGAATCGGCTTGTGTAATGGCTTCGGGCATGGCCGCAGTTTTCGCTTCAATCATGTGTCAAATCAAAGCGGGCGATCATTTTATTGCGTCGCGAGTTTTATTTGGTTCGTGTTTTCATATCGCCACAAAAATTTTACCAAATTATGGAATCGAAGTCACTCTAGTCGATGGCACTAATCATGATGAGTGGAAAAATGCATTCAAAAAAAATACCAAAGTAGTTTTTATTGAAACGCCAGCCAATCCAAATTTAGAAATCATCGATATTAAATTCGTCGCCGATCTAGCTAAAAAGCATGGAGCAAGCCTTATCGTTGACAATATTTTCGCTTCATCTTATTCGCAAAATGCGTTTGAATTTGGTGCCGATGTCGTAATTTATTCGACCACAAAACATTTTGACGGGCAGGGCAGAACCTTGGGTGGAGCGGTTTTGGGCACGCAAAGTTTTATCAAAGAAATTTTATTGCCATTTCATCGTCACACCGGTCCAGCTCTTAGTCCATTTAATGCGTGGATAATTTTTAAAGCCTTGGAAACTTACCAAATGCGGATGGAAAGGCATTGTGCTAACGCTAAAAAAATCGCCGAATTTCTCGAAGGACATAAAAAAATACAAAAAGTTTATTACCCAGAATTGCCATCGCATAAACAATTTGAGATCGCTCAAAAGCAAATGAAAAATGGTGGAACAATGATTGCTTTCGAGACTATCGGTGATAAAAAAACCTGTTTTAATTTCATGAATTTGCTTCAAATTATTGATATTTCGAATAATTTAGGCGATGCTAAATCTTTGATTACTCACCCTTCAACAACGACTCATTCAAATATTTCGCTTGAAGATCAAAAAAAGATTGGTATAAATGAAACAATGTGTAGGCTTTCTGTTGGCTTAGAAAGCGTTGAAGATTTAATCAATGATTTAAAAAACGGATTGGATAAAATTTAATTTTTTTTATTATGCCTAGTTTTGATATAGTTTCCAAAATAAATATTCAAGAAGTCGATAACGCGGTTAATTCCGTGCTTCGCGAACTCACGAATCGTTATGATTTTAAAGGTTCAATTTTTAGCGTCGAATTAAAAGCTAAAGAAAATATTATCAATATTAGCGCCGATAGCGAATATAAGCTTGAAGCGGTGCGTGATTCATTAAAAGTATTTGCCACAAAACGTGGAATTGATGTTAAGGCTCTCGAATTTTGTGAGCCCCAAAAAGCTGGCGGGACAACGCTTAAGCAAGAAATAAAACTTAAAAATGGAATCGAGCAAGAAATCGCCAAAAAAATAATCAAACAAATTAAAGATCTAAAACTTAAGGTTCAAGGTTCGATTAAGGGTGATGAAGTTAGAATTGATGGCAAAAAACGCGACGATTTGCAAGAAGCGATGAACGCAATTCGTTCCGCAAATTTTGACATAGCTTTACAATTTATTAATTTTAGAGAATAGAATGAAGAGTCCCAATGAATCAGGATCTATTGTCCTCTCCAATCAAGCCGGAAAAGGGACTAGAGATGCCCTTAGTACTATTGAAGCATCTAAGCCTATTGTAGCTTCTGCTTCAATCCTGTTATCACCCTCAGCTTTTTTAACTTTCATTGCGATGGTTGGGCCATCTTATTTTATAGCTAAAATATTTGAATTAGAAGGAAGGCAAACAGTTAAATATCCAGGGCAACTTAATAGCTATGTTAAAGATCAGTCTCAATTCGCGGGAGGCGTAACTGGCATTGTTGAATATTTTGCTGGAATTGGAGTTGATAGATTTAAAGATGTTGTTAATATGGTTGCGGAATTTATTCCAACGGGAGAGCGTCCCGAGATAAAGCCAGATGACGTTGAAAAATTATACAATGGAATACTTTGTTATAATAATAAGGGTGAAATGGAGCCGGCACCAAATGTAAGACCGCTCGATGTTGAAAATATATTAGCTAAAAGTCAAAATCAAAATCAAAGTACCCAACTTCATTTTTAATTGAAAACCGAAATAAATTTATCCGCCACCAATAAAATGAACAATTTCAATTTTAGAATTATTTTGCAAAATTATCTCATCAAAATCTTGCGGATGGATGATTTCTAAATCTTTTTCAATCGCTATTTTTTTAGGATCGAGACTCAGATTTTCAAGAAGTTGAGAGATGTTTAAATTTTTTTCTATTTCTATTAAATCACCGTTTAAAAAAATTTTTATTTTTGTCATTGTTTCAAATAATTATTTAGAAAAAATAATTGTAAAATTTCTTTCGATATTTTATTATTGGGTTATTATTATGCCAGTTTTAACTTGAAAAAAATTATTTGAATTTTATCAAAAATTAACTTTATTTTTGTTCAAATTTTGTTAATTTTAGTGATAAATATTTTTTCCAATTTGAAATTTAACCACAATGATTTATCAATCATATCTCTTTCGGACATCTTTAATTAATTGGCTTGGGATAACATTTGTGCTCATTGTTTTGATATGGTTTAGCAGGGCAATACCTTTTATGAGTTTCGTCACCGAAAATGGCATAGAAATTTTAGATTTTTTCTTTTTATTTGTTTTAATTTTACCCTGGATTTTAATTTACCTTTTGCCAATATCATTTTTCATAGCAAACCTACTCTCCCTTAACAAATTACTACAAAATAACGAGATAACGATTTTAAAAAATTGCGGATTATCTAATTTAAAAATTGCACAATCGATTATTTTTTTTGGTCTGATTTTAACATTATTTGTATATTTTTTATCTTTTTATTTAATGCCACTCGCCAATAAGCAATTAAGAATTTCACGACATGATATTCAAAGTAATTATACTAATATTTCATTTGTGCCACAAACCTTTGAAAACATTCATCAAATTACGATTTATACCAAAGATCGCGATAGCAAAAATAATCTTTACGGAATATTGATTAACGACCAAAGACAAGAGGATTTTTCAATTACTTTAACGGCAGAATTTGGTAATTTAGTTTCCCAAGATGATTCTGTTTTTTTGAAACTTAGAAACGGAACGTTGCAAAGATATAATTTAAAATCTCAAAAAAGCGAAATATTAAAATTTGACGAATATGTTTTTAATTTAAATAATAAAAATCACGAAACTTTTGATTACAAATGGAAGCCAAATGAGCGCTTTATCAATGAATTAATTTATCCAAGCGAATATTTATCAACAAAAGAATTAGAAAAAATTAATGCAGAAATGCACAAAAGAATCAACGACCCCTTGATCTCATTCATTTTTTCAATAATAATTTGTTCATCAATATTAAGAGCAAAAATTTCTAGAAAAGGAAATTTTTTCAATTCAATTTTAACCTTAACATGGTGTTTAATTTATATAATTTCTTTAATTTTTAGTTACAGATTAAGCGAAAAATCGAATTCTTTAGTTTTTTTGCCTTATTTAATAAACACCTCTTTCTCCATGTTCGCCATAATTTCGTTGATATTTAAATCGGGTTTAAAAAATGATAAATAGCATTAATTTTTATTTAGTAAAATCATTTTTAAAAAATTTTCTTATAGTAAGTTTTGGTTTTGCAACAATGTTTTTTTTAATTAATATTTTAGATATTTTTGAAAGAGTAAGTGATGCCAATTTTAATGTTTTTTTAGTTTTTACTTTAGCAATTCTTAAAATTCCTGAATCAATGACTTCAGTGATTGTGTCGGTGATTTTGATTTCCGCAATTTTAACTTTTTATCAACTTTCGATTCGAAGTGAACTAACAATTATTCGTGCTTGCGGATATTCGGTTTGGAAAATTACAAAACCAGTTTTAATTACAACTTTTTTTATTGGAATTTTTTGGATTACAATTTTTAATTTAATCGAAATTTGGTCTTCAAAAAAATTCTACCAAATTGAAAGTGATTATATTGGATCTGAAGTGCAAGAGTCGATAGATTCTTCCTCGGGCATGTGGTTGCGTCAAAATAATTTTTATAAAAAAAATGAAAATATTATAATCTTTGCCCGCAAAATTTATAAAAATAATATTAAATTTGCTAATGTAAGTTTGTGGTTTTTTGATTCGCGTAATATTTTTTACAAAAGAATTGACGCCGAAAAAATGTTTTTACAAAATCATCAATGGATACTACAGAAAGCTATCATAAACGATGATGAATTAATTAATTATAATGTGGAAACTCTAGAAATTAACACTGATTTAGAGGAAAACTTTATTAAAAAAAAGATAATAAATAATTTTAATTCAGTGCAATTTTTTTCAATTTTTGAATTGCCAAAATTAATTAAGGAATTGGACTCTTCAGGCTTAAATTCTAATAAGTTTAAGGTTTATTTAAATAGTCAATTAAACCAAATATTACTGTTTATGGCGATGATTTTTTTTGCAACATATTTTGGAATTTGTGGAACGAGAAATCGCAAATCGCAAATTAAAGTTTTTATTGGAATTATTTTTGGTTTAATGGTTTTTATAACTTCTTCAATCGCTTTTTCCCTTGGTTCCTCGGGCTTAATTTCAGCGTTTGAGGCAACTTGGTTGATAAGTTTTGTTTACATTTCAATAGGTATTTTGTTGGTTTATCGTAAAGAAAACTCTGTCTCATAATTAAGTTTTAATAAAAATTTTTATATTTGCTGTTGATAAATTAAAAGCATTAATTAAAGTTTTAAAAAAAATAACTAAAATAAATAAATCTCTCAAAATTATGAAAAAAATTGTATTATTATCAAATGTATTTGTTGCCTTGTCGCTTTTATTTTCTTGCGCTCCAAAAGAAGTTAAAAAAACTAGCGGAAATAACGATTTAGGCGATTTGCCAGAGTGGGTCCTCGATCCAAAAATCAAAGATGGCGTTGCTGCGGTTGGTATCGCAAGCCCATCAAGAGCTGGTATTACGGTTCAATTGCCGAAAGCTGAACTTGACGCCAAAGCAAATATTGCCGCGACTATTCAATCAGAAGTTTCAAGAGTTACTAAAAACGCTTTGAGATCTGGTAAAGTTAATGATGCTGATGATGTTGAAGAGTTCTTCGCTCAAGCCAGCAAAGAAGTTGTTAAAAATCTTCCATTATCAGGTGCTAGAAGAATCCATATGTTTAAATCACAAGATGGTACTCTTTACGTTCACATGATGATAGACGATCAAGATTACAGCAAATTCTTGAAAAATAGCCAAAAAGATTATGAAGATAAATTGAAAAAATCTAATTTGAGCAGAGATAATATTGATAAATCTCAAGCCGCAACTAAAGATTTATTTGATGAGTTAGAAAAAGAAAGAGGCAATATTCCAGCCCTTCCTTTGGAAACCAAAGAAGAAACTAAAAAAGCTAACTAAAATTTAAATTTAAACTCCCCATTTTAAAAATTATTTAAAATGGGGAGAAATTTATACCACAACATATAAAACTCTGAAAAAAATTATTTTCCCCAGTTTATTTTTTTTAATTACATCTTGTTCGAGTGCCAAAATAGATGATTACGAAGCTCAAAAGTCAAATAAATCATCTTCGGCATCTTCAAGAATTAATAATATCCAATCCGGTTCAAACACAATTTTAAAAGATCTCGATGAATAACAAAATTCAAAAATCATTTTTTACATTTTTATTGCTAATCAGCTTCGCAGAAAGCTCATTTTCAAAATCAAATGATCTTCCTTCTTGGTTTATAAAACCGAGAGTTAACAATATTGATATGATTTACGGCGTTGCTGAAGGATTTACTTTAGAAGAGGCTACAAAAACAGCTTTGGCTGATGCGGCGGGCAGGTTGATGGTTTCGATTTCCTCAGAATCTGAGTTAATAAAAGAAGAAAATCAAAATAGTTACAATGAAGAAATGCGTCAAAAAGTACGTCAATCTATTGAAAAAATTAGCTTTGCGGGCTATGAAGTTTCTAAAAGCGAGCAGGTTGATAAAAAATTTTATGTTGAAGTTTCTGTCGAAAGAGATCCTTTTATTAAAGAACAAAAAGAGCGTGTTGAATTTGTGCAAAAAAAGATCAATGATCTCGATAAAAACTCAATTCAAGCCAATCCAATTCAAAGAAGAAATAGCTTAATAAAAATTTTAGATTTGTGCAAAGAGCTTGATTTAAAGGCTCGAATTTTATCGGGAGCCCAAGAAGAAATTGACATGAAAAGCATTCTTTCCTTGATTGCTAAATATCAAAATGAATTTGAAAAATCATCATCCTCAATTGAATTTTTCTTCGATTCATCTTCGCCAAAAGATTTAGTGCAAATCTTACGTAGTGCTTTAAATAAAGAAAAATTAAAAATCGCCAAAACCCTTGATAAATCTGATCCAAATCAAATAGTTATTGGTGCCAAATATGAGTCAACTCATAATTTTATTTATGGTACACATATAACTAAATTAAATGTTGATTTTGAAAATTCAGCTCAAGGCAAAATTGTTGCTAGTAATAATGTTGAGGCTACTGGAAATTCAACAATTGGCGAAGCTGAATCAACCAAAGCCGCAATAAAAGCCTTGGAAGAGCAAATTCAAAAAGACGGAATTTTAAAAACTCTCGGAATTTTAAACTAAATATTAATTCAAAATTATTTTGAATTAATAAAATAATTAATAAATTTATAAAATAAAAAAATATGAAATTAAAACTTTTAGCACTTATATTAATTGTAAGCTCTTGTACCCCAACTATTAAAAATTTTGATAAATATCAAAAACAATTTATTTCTAAAAGCGATTTCATGCCCGATGAAAAAACCTTGGAAAATAAATTATTAAAAGTTGCAATTTTTGATTTCGAAGAAAGTGACATTGAAGTTGCTAAACAATCAAATCTTGGAAAATCAGTTGCGACTAGCATGGAAAGTATCTTGTCAAAATATAAGCTTGCAGAACTTGTTGATCGTAAAGCGACAGAAAAATTACAAAAAGAAGTTCAGCTTTCAGAAATGAACAAAACTGGCTCATATAAAGGTCCAAAAGTTGCTGATTATGCGGTTTCTGGTTCGATTGCAAACGCTAATTTTGCCAATAAATATGTTTCGGGAAGCACTTATGTTAACCCAAAAACGGGAGATGTAATTTCGATTCCTCCTAAATTTGTTTACAACGCACAAGTGGTAGGAAATATTAAAATTTATGAGCTTCCTTCTCTGGCAGTAATTGACACCATTGAACTTGATGGTAAGGCCGTTAGAACTGAAAATGTTCAACAAGATGGCGGATTTAGCTTGGGCGGAATTCAAGTTGGCGGAACCCAAGAAGGTGGATTACAAAGAGATGATGGCTTAGTGCGTGAAGCTGGAGCTGATGCGGTTGATGAAGCTGAATCTGCAATCAGAAATGCTTTTGCAAAACGTGGATTCATTTTAGAAAAAAGAACTTTTGACGGCAAGGCGATTTTTAAAATTAATCTTGGTTCCGAAGATGGCGTTAAACATGGTGACAAATTTGAATTAATTGGTCAATATGAAGTTGAAAATGCAATTAGCGGTAAATCTGAAGTTGAAAGAAGAGTTATTGGAACAGGAGTTATTTCTGATAAAATCGATCCTAAAAATTGTTGGATAATTCTTGATGATAAAAAACAAGAATCTGTAATCAGAATCGGCGACATGGTTAAAATGAAATATTCTAAAAGTGCCATGAAATCATTCGCTAAAATGGCAAAAAATATGACTAAATAATTATTTTATGAGGCATATAAACGGCATCAAAGAAATTATTGAAAAGTATGATTATTTCATATTTGATGTTTGGGGGGTGGTGCATGACGGCTCGTCTCTTTACCCCCAAGCTCTCGAAACATTCCAATATTTAAATAAAATTGGTAAAAAAATTTGTTTTTTATCAAACGCACCAAGAAGAGTCTCTAAGGTTGCTAAAACTCTTAATGATTTTGGTATAACGCCAAATCTTTATGAATTTATTTTAACTTCGGGTGAATCTAGTTACATTGATTTGCAACAAAATCAAAAAAATAACTTTACTAATTTTGGTAAAAATTATTTTTATATTGGCCCTCACAAAGATATTGATTTGTTAGACGGACTTGAATATAAAAAAGTCGAAGACCCTTCGCAAGCCCACTTTGTCCTTACTACAGGATTTGAAAATGAAAATTCAAAAATATCTGAAAAATTACCTCTTGCAATTCAGGCAAATGAATTTAAACTGCCGATGCTTTGCGTAAATCCCGATTTAATTGTTGTAAAACAAAATGGAGTCGAGATGATTTGTGCGGGCGCACTAGCTTTGGAATATCAAAAAATTGGTGGAACCGTTCATTATTACGGAAAGCCATTTTCAAAAGTTTATCAAATGGTGTTAGAAAAATTTCTAATCGCCGACAAAAGCAAAATTATTGCAATTGGTGACGGCTTAGAAACTGATATTAAGGGTGCTAGTGATTTTGAAATTGATAACATTTTGGTGACTGGTGGCATTCTTGCCAATGATCTAGAAATTAAATTCTGGCAGGTCGCTGAAGATGAAAAATTAAAAAAAATTTGTAATAATTATAAAATTTTCCCAAACTACATAATCTCAAACTTAAGAATATGAAACTTTATTCAAAAAAAAGAAAAAGCCCAATAAAAATTTTAGTTATCATCACCTTGCTCGCCGGCTTTGGATTTGCAGTGTCAAAACAGTTTTTAACTAAAAAGGCTAATGATATAATTGTTGCCCAAATTGGCGAAGAAAATATTTACAAATCAGATATTGAAAAAAAACTCAAAGAGATTTTTGCCAATAATAAAAACTCACAAATTTCTTTTGATAAATTGCCAGATCAAGTAATTGAATTGTTTTCCAGAGAAATTTATCTCGATAGAAAAATGGTTGCTGAAGCAAAAAGATTAGGTATTGATAATTCTATCGAAATCAAAGATTCGATTGAAAATTTTAGAGTTTCAACAATCCGTCAATCCTACGTAAACAGCTTATTAAAAGATTCTGTAACCGATCAAAAAATCGTTGAAAAATTTAACGAAATGAATGCTGAATTGGATAATAAAATTGAATATAAATATTATCAAATTGCCTTAACTGATCAAGTTCAAGCTGAAAATGTTTATAAAGAATTAAAAGCCAATAAAAAACCTTTAAAATTTAGCGATGGTGCTAAAAAATATTCAATCGACGCACAATCTTCTAATAACGGTGGTGAAGTTGATTACAAGCAAGAATCTGCAATTCAAAAAGATATTGTCGATAATTTAAAAAAACTTAAAAAAGATGAAATTTCTAAACCATTTCAGTCTGGAGAAAATTGGTACATAGTTAAGTCTGGTGATGTAAAAAAATCAAAACCAATGGAATTTGAGTCTACTAAGGAATATGTTCGCCACTTAATTAGAGTTAGTGAAATTGAAAAAATCAATGGTAAATTTATCAAAGATCAAAAGGTTAAAATCTTGTTAAAAAGAGATGCTGAAGAAAGCAAAAAGAAGCCTAGCGAAGAAGATAAATCATTGAATAATTCGGAAGAGCAAAATAAAAATATGGAGCCAAATAAAAATGAAGAAACAGCTCAACCAGCGATTCCAGAGCAAGAAAATGCAAAAGAATCAGAACAACAACCAGAGCAACAGCCAGTTGTTCAACAAGAGCAACAAAAATTATAAAACATCCAATCTTTCTCGTGATCACAATGAAAGTGAGAAAGATTTTATTTGGATAGGGGGCAAGAATCCATGCCTTCTAGCTCTTAAGAATCAAAAAAGAAAAATCTTCGAGATTATTACTAATAAAAATAATCTCGAAGACTTAAAATCTTTTTTCGATAAAAATTCTCTTCAACATTTAGAAAAAATTGTTAGAGTTCATGAAAATGCTTTTTTCCAAAATATTTTCCACAAAGATTTTGTCCATCAAGGAGTTGCTATTAGAGCCTCAAAAATTGAGTTTAAAACGCAATTCGATTTACTCGAAGAGTTAAATTTAATTGAAGATAAAAATCATCTCCCTGACGTCTTAATCCTTGATCAAATTACCGATCCACAAAATGTTGGTGCCATAATTCGTAGTGGGGTTGCTTTTAATTTTAAGAAAATAGTTTTTTGCGAATTTAATTCCGCCAAAGAAACGGCTTCTTTGGTTAAGGCTTCGGCAGGAAATATTGATTTCGCCGAAATTTATGTGGCGACAAACATAAATAATTTAATCGAAAAACTCAAAAAAATTGGTTTTTGGTGTATCGGTTTAGCAGGTGAGGGCACCGAAAATGAAAAAAAAATTGCAGAATATAAAAATATTGTTTTAGTGGTCGGTTCCGAAGGTGCGGGCATGCGTAATTTGGTTAAAAAAAATTGCGATTTATTGGTTAGAATTAACACTAATAAAGAAGTTGAAAGCCTTAATGTATCAGTAGCCACCGCTATTGCTCTTAATGAAATTTATCGAAATAAAAATGTTTAAAAATATTTGTATAATTGCTGCTAAAAATAATGATTTAGCTTATCAAAAAAAAGATTTTTTGATTAAAAAATATAGCTTTCAAGATTTAACATTTGATCATAAAAATATTGATGATTTTGATTTAATCATCGCAATTGGTGGCGACGGTTTGATGCTTCATTTGCTTCACGAAATTAAAAATTTTGCTACCCCAATTTATGGAATTAATTGTGGAACGGTGGGATTTTTAATGAATTCTTTTTGTGAAAAGGATTTGATTGAAACCATTAATAAATCGGAAATTTCGGCATTAAATCCACTCAAAATGATTGCGACCGACGTCAATAATATCAAGCATTCGCACATTGCAATCAACGAAGTTGCGCTTTTAAGGCAAACTAATCAAGCCAGCAAAATTCAAATCGAGATTAATGACAAAGAAAGACTTTCCTCTTTGATGGCGGATGGAATTTTGGTTTCAACTTCGGCGGGAAGCACGGCTTATAATCTTTCGGCCGGCGGACCCATAATTCCATTTGCTGCAAAAATTTTGGCTTTAACGCCAATTAGTCCATTTCGTCCAAGAAAATGGAATGGTGCTTTGCTTCCGTCAAATTCAAAAATTAGGTTTAAGGTTTTAGATCACAAAGAGCGTCCCGTTAGTGCTACGGCGGATTCAAGAGAGGTAAGAGATGTTGTCGAAGTTGAAATTTTTGAAGATTTATCGATCGAATTTAAAATATTATTTAACTCAAATCATTCGCTGGAAGAACGCATAATTCGTGAACAATTTGGCAATTAAAATTTATGATTTTGAAATTGAAAAATATTTCTAAGCTTGATTCTGTAGATGAATTCAAATCTGAAATGTTTTTGATTTGATATAAAATGATTTTATTAAAAATGGTGGGTCTGGGTGGACTTGAACCACCGACCTCGCACTTATCAGGCGCGCACTCTAACCAACTGAGCTACAGACCCATTTTTAAAAAATGAGTTGTGAATTTTATTTTGTATTTTGGTAAATGTCAATTGACTAATCGAAAAAAATGTAAATTATTTTATAAAAGTTAAAAATTTTTATAAAAATTTATGAAATCATTTGCCAATAATCTTGAAGAAGTTGTTTTAAATCAACGAGAATTAAATATTTCTTTTGAATTTTTTCCTCCAAAAAATGATGAGATGGAAATGAAATTATGGGAGGCAATTTCGCGTTTAAAATATTTAAAACCAAATTTTGTTTCGGTAACTTATGGGGCAGGAGGTTCAACTCGCGAAAGAACGCATCACACCATTGAAAAAATAATTAACGAAACTGAGTTGAAACCAGCTTCGCACCTTACTTGCGTAGGCGCTTCGAAAGAAGAAATTGATAAAATTTTACGCAATTATTGGCAAATTGGCGTAAGGCATATTGTGGCGTTGAGAGGTGATATGCCTGCTTCGAGCTCGAATTATCAACTTCATCCCGATGGTTATAAATATGCCAATGAATTAGTTGAGGGAATAAAAAAATTATCTCAGGAAAATATTGATTTTGAAATCTCGGTGGCGGGTTATCCCGAAATGCATCCCGAGGCAAAATCAATGCAACAAGATATTGATAATTTAAAACGCAAAGTCGATGCCGGAGCTAATCGAATTATTACACAATTCTTTTTTGATTCCGAAGTGTATTTTCGTTTCGTCGATCTATGTCACAAAAATAAAATTTACGTGCCGATTGTGCCGGGAATCCTTCCTGTGACTAATGTTAAGCAGGCAAAGCATTTTGCTAAAATGTGTGGTGCAAAAATTCCAAAATGGATGGAAAATGTGTTTGAAGGTTTGGACGAAAATCAAGAAACACGGCATTTGGTGGCGGGAATTGTTGCGACCGAATTATGTAGAATTTTGCATAATTGGGGCGTCGATGATTTTCATTTTTATACTTTAAATCGTAGCGACTTAACTTTAGCAATTTGTCATTTGCTCGGGGTAAAATCGTAATAATTTTATTTAAAAACTTGCAATTCAATATTTTTAATGTTAAGACTAAAAAAGAGTTTTTTATAAAACCCAAATTTTTAATCAAAATAATTATTTTTTTAATAAAAGCATGCCTAAAGAAGATTTGTTAACAATGAATGGGGTTGTGATGGAAGTGTTGCCAAACACAATTTTTAAAGTTGAGTTGGAAAATAATCACGTAATAATCGCACACGCTTCGGGCAAAATTCGTAAAAATAAAATTCGTATTTTGAAAGGTGATAAAGTTGAAGTCGAAATGACTACATATGATCTCACTAAGGGTCGAATCGTAAGACGTAATGTTTAATTTTTTTAAATGAAAAATCTTTTAATTGTTGAGTCGCCAGCTAAAGCCAAAACTATTGGCAAATATTTAGGAAAAGACTATCAAGTCTTGGCTTCATTTGGTCATATTCGTGATTTACCGAGTAAAGATGGTTCGGTCGAACCTAATAATGATTTTGCGATGAATTATCAAATTTCGGCAAAATCAACAAAGCATGTTAAGGAGATTGTCGATAAAGCTAAAGATTGTCAAAAAATTATTTTAGCGCCCGATCCAGATCGTGAGGGAGAGTCAATCGCGTGGCATATTCTTGAAGTTTTAAAAAGTAAAAAAGCCATAAAATCTACCACAAAAGTTGAAAGAGTTGTTTTTAATGCCATCACTAAAAATTCAGTTTTAGAAGCGATAAAAAAACCGCGAGAAATCGATATGAATTTGGTTGATGCTCAGCAAGCGCGACGTGCTTTGGATTATTTGGTGGGATTCACTTTGTCGCCAGTTTTATGGCGTAAACTTCCAGGAAGTCGTTCGGCTGGAAGAGTTCAATCCGTAGCGTTACGACTAATTTGTGATCGCGAAGAAGAGATTGAAAAATTTAGAAGTGAAGAATATTGGGATATCAAAGTAAATTTACAAAATCAAGATAATCAAAAATTTCAAGCTACTATTTTCGAAATTGAAGGTAAAAAACTCGAGAAATTTTCAATTACCAAAGAAGAAAATGCTAATGAAATAAAGCAAATTCTCGATCAAAAAAAATATCGCGTTGCGTCGATTATTAAAAAACAAGCCAAGCGTCGCTCTTATCCGCCTTTTACAACATCTTCTTTACAACAAGAATCGGCAAGAAAACTTGGTTTTTCCGTGAGTAAAACCATGATGATTGCGCAAAAACTTTACGAAGGAATTGAGGTAAATGGAAGCTCGCAAGGCTTGATTACTTATATGAGAACAGACTCAATTGATGTTGCGCCCGAAGCTATAATTTTAGTTAGAAACGCCATTAAAAATTTATATGGCGATAAATATTTGCCAGAAAATCCCAATATTTTTAAAAGCAAAGTAAAAAACGCTCAAGAGGCTCACGAGGCGATTCGCCCAGCTGATTTTACGCTTGAACCTGAAAAAATTAGACATTCTTTGGATAATGATCAATTCGCTCTTTATAGCTTGATTTGGAAGCGAATGGTGGCGTCGCAGATGAGTGACGCGATTTTTGATCAAGTTGTAGTTGAAATCGTAACGGAATCTTCTTACGCTAAAGCTAAAGCTGTTGGATCAACCATTAAATTTGATGGATTTTATAAAGTTTATCGCGAAGATTTAGATGAAAATTCTGAAAGCGAGGATGAAACTAAAATTCATTTGCCGGAATTAAAGGAAAAAGATCCGCTAAATTTAATTGATGTCGATCCCATTCAACATTTTACCGAACCGCCACCACGTTATTCCGAAGCCAGTTTAGTGAAAAAAATGGAAGAACTCGGAATTGGTCGTCCTTCAACTTACGCAACAATAATTTCAGTGCTGCAAGATCGTGGTTACGTTAAGCTTGATAAAAAACGTTTTTTCCCCGAAGAGCGTGGCAGAATTGTTGTTACTTTTTTAAAAGAATTTTTTGCTAAATATGTTGAATTTGGTTACACCGCAAGCTTAGAAGATGAACTCGATATTATCTCAAATGGCGAAATGGATTGGAAAATTTTCTTAAAAAAATTCTGGAAAGATTTTAATGGCAATATCGGCGAAGTAATGGAAAAGCCATTCCCCGAGGTTTTAGAAGTTTTAAATCAAAAATTCGGTGAACATATTTTTGGTCGCGATGAAAGTGGAAAATTAAAAAATACTTGCCCAACTTGTAAAAATGGACAGCTGGGCTTGAGGCTTGGTAAATTTGGCTCCTTCATTGGTTGTTCAAATTATCCAGAATGCAAACATACCATGCAAATTTTTGGTGAAGAATCCGCGGTTGGCGAAAATGGTGAATTGAAACCGCAATTTGAGCCAAGAAATTTGGGTAAAGATCCAAAAACTGGTTATGAAATTTTGGTTAAAATCGGTCCTTACGGTCCTTATTTAGAGCTTGAAGGCAGTGAAATCGAAGATAAAACTCCGGATAAAAAAGATGAAGAAGGTGAGGAAAAATCAACCAAAAAAACTACCAAAAAAACTCCTAAAAAATCGACAAAAAAAACTGCCAAAAAAGCGGTAAAAAAACCTAAAAGAATATCGATTCCTAAAAATATTGATCCAGCCACAATTGATATAACAATAGCCCAAAGCTTGCTAACATTGCCTCGCGAAGTCGGAATTCATCCGGAAACTGGACAAAAAATTATTGCTAATATTGGACCATTTGGACCTTATTTATTACATGACAAAAAATTTACTTCAGTTAAAAAAGAAGATGATATTTTGGAAATCGGACTTAATAGAGCGATCGATTTAATTACGCAAGCCATTGAAAAAAGAGCATTGAATCCAAATCCAACTAAAAGAACTTTTGGTAAAAAAACCTTCGGCAAAAAAACTAAGAAATAATTTTTTGAATTTTTTTTGTTGAATTTTATTTGTAATTAAGTCAAATTTTTAAGAACAAATTCGTTAAATTTTTTATTTATTATTTGATGATTTTTCAAAATTAATTAATTTTTTTAATCACCATGAATCAGCAATTATTAGAACAAAAAATTGAAGATTCTTTCGAAGAAGATTATGACGACTCAAAAGAGCTCCACGACTTAGTAGACCAACATCTAGAGGCAACGATGATTTGCCGAGATAGCAAAAAAATTCCTAATTTTTTATCAATAGTTTACGCCAATAAATTATTTTATTTAATGTTTGATATTGATGAAAATGTGGCGATCGGACAAAATTATGATTTTTTATTTTCCGATATTGATTTAGATAACTATTCCGAAGATCAAGCCGAATATGCTCGTTTGATTAAAGCTGTTCGCGACCAACAGCAATGCTCGATTGTTTTAACCACTTCGGTAGACAACATAAAATATAGCAATTTTAAACTACATATTAGCTATTCCCCGCATGTTGTTAAAAATGAAAAATTTACGCGTAATTATGGAATTTTTAGTTTTATTAAAATTGAAAATGATAAAAAAAATGATGATTCAAATAAGCTAAAAACCCGCTCCAATATTGTTTTGCTGAGAAGCTTAGAGAGAACTTTACGCAACGAAAGAACTCTCAGAGAAATTGCGAATTTAATTATTTCCGATGTTCGAATTGATAATTTGGCGCGCACTATTGCAAAAATTTTATGTGAGCATTTGAAGTGTGATCGATGCTTAATTCATGATTTTAAAGATGGCAATACAACTTTCGTTGTCGAATATTGTTCTAATCATTCTAAAAAAATGATCATCGAAGATGGTTCAGAAAAAAGTTTGCAAGATTTACAAAAATATATCAATTTTCAAAATGATTTTTATGCCAAATTCGGAACAAAGAATAAAAAATCATCTATTTCTTTAGCACAAGATATTTTTAACGATAGAAATTTTAATCGAATTAATGAAGTTGTTGCCGAATATTCAATTGCTTCGCAAATAGCTATTACAACTACTTTTAACGGAATTGTGAATGGTGGAATTTATTTACATCAATCGCAAAAAAATGCGTGGATTGAAGATGAAATTGATTTGATAGAAATCGTCTCCGAGCAATTTTCAATTGCACTTGATCGCTCAAATTCGATTCAAAAAGTAATGATTGCCAATCATTCTTTAATGGAGAAAACCCTTCAGCTTAAAGATTCGCTAAGGCAAGAGCAAGAAATGCGTAAAATGCAAAATGAATTTGTGGCGTTGGTATCTCACGAATTTAAAACGCCATTACAAATTATTGACGGCAATCGAGAGTTGATTATGCGTAAATTAAAAAATGCGAACTTTACCGAAGAAAGTATTTTTGGTTATTTGGACAAAGTTAAGTCGGGAATACAAAGGCTGAATGGCTTGATAAATAGCACTTTGCATCTGGCAAAAATGGAAAATAGTGACGGTAAAATTAAGGTTGATTTGCAAAATATGGATTTGTTTAAATTGATTGATGATATAATTGATAAAAATACTAATTTAGCACAGCAAAAAAATATTAAAATTCATGCAAAAATAAATGATTTGCCGACCGAATATAATTCTGATTCAAAGCTTTTAGATCATGCGATTAGCAACGTTATTTCCAATGCTATCAAATATTCTCGCAATAATTCTCACGTCAAAATTATTGGCAAAATTCTAGAAGATTGTGTGGCGATTCGCGTTATTGATAGCGGTATTGGCATTCCCACTAAAGATATAGAAAATATTGGTAAAAAATTTTTTCGTGCCGGAAACTCTATTTCAGTAGCAGGAACGGGTATTGGAATTTATTTAACCAAACATTTTATTGATTTATTAGCTGGCAAAATAATAATTGAAAGTAAAGAAAATTTCGGCACCGCGGTGACTATAATTCTCCAAAAAAACCAAACTCACAATGAAAATAAATTATAAATTTTTAACAATTTTGCTGTTTTTTTTATCAACCAAGCCAGCTTTTGCGCAAGATGAAAAGGCTACTACAGGTTATACTGGACCCAAATTATCAGGAAGCGTTTTATATCAATTTCAAGGCGATCATATAATTAGCTCATCAAAAAATAACGCTAAAAGTTCCAACGGATTTGTTTATATTGAGCCAAATTTTGGATTGCATTTTGATGAAAATTGGGCGGTAAAAACTCAATGGCGAATTCAACCAAATTCTGTATTAACAACGCGAGACAAAGATAATCCAGAAAGATATCGCACTTTTTTGAGCGACGATCGAGGGTTTAAAATATCTGAAACCGGATTATTAATTGAAGAGTTAAAATTATATTATGAAAATGAGGATATGAAATTTTCCATCGGAAAATTCGATCCATCATTTGGAACTGCACACCGAAAATCAAAAAGAATCGGTGTTTTTGCTTCGCAATTTGCTGAAGATTATAATTTAAGAGAGAAGCTTGGAGCCAATGTTACAGCACTTCTTGAGGGAAGTCAAATTTCTTTTAGCAGTTTTTTTAGTGATTCAACCGATTTAAGTCGAAGTGCCATTAATGATCGCGGAAGAGAAAATACAAATAACGGTCTTGCCGGAAATACGGGAAGCTTTTCATCTTATTCAGTTCTGATGGAGGGTGAAGATTTTTTAACAATCGATAATTTATTTTATAATTTTGGATTTAGAAGTTTGGGCGTTGATAGAGGGGATCGTAAACGTGAAACTGCCATGGTGGCTGGCTCGGAATATCTTTATAAAATCGGCAGAGAAACCTCTTTAATTCCTTTTGTTGAATTGGTAAGGGCTGAAAATTTTTCAGGAGAAAGAGGCCGAGTTGCAAATTTTTTAACGATTGCGGCGATTGGAAAATATGCAAGTTGGACAGCTAGCTCTTCTTTGATGTTAAGAGATATTAAGCGTCCTAATACTTCAAATAATTTACCAAAATCTTCAAATGATCGTCAATTACAATTTTCAATTGGCTATAAATTCACCGATGACTTAACGCTTGATGTGAGTAGGGCTGTTATCCAAGAAGATGGTCACAGTGCTGGCATTTTTGGAGCTACTTTAAATTACTTGTATAAATTTTAAAAATAATGAAAAAATTAAAGAAAAAAATTTTTCATAAAGCTTATTCAATGATAGAAATGTCGTTGTTAATTTTGATAATTGGAATTTTATTTGCTGGTACTTACCAAGGTTTTAATATTTACAATGAAACTAAATTATCAAGCGTTCGCACTTTAATGCAAAATTCAATTATTTCGCGGATCCAAAATTTAGGTTTTTGGTTTGAAACTGCTTCAGAAAACAGCCTAGAAAATAGCGAATCTTATGATGGTAAAGCAATTTCGGTTTGGATTGATCACAATGCCCAACAAATTACTAAAATCAATGCTTATGGTGCGCAAAATTCCAATAAAGAAAAATTTAACTATGATCCAAGTAATATTTTTGATCGTAGCGGTCCAATCTATGTTGCAAAAGGAATTGGAGGCTTGCCAACGCTTAATTTTAAAAATACTAATTCTTCAGCAAAATTTTTAGTGATTGATCCAAGTTTTAAATTTTCTAAAGAGGATATTACCATATTTACAGTGCTAAGATTTAAAAATTTTGAAAATAATGCGGTTATTTTTGACAGAATTTGTTTGAAGAATTCGGGGGCGGTAACTTATGATGATTCGCTGGCTGTCAATGAATGTAAACCATTAATTTCCGCCAGAGTAAGTATTTTGGGTTATCCCAATTTATTTATTCAAAATAATAATAAAGAACTAGCAAAATCAACCACTAACACTTCTTTTCAAATCAAAAAAGATGTATCTTATATTTTAACTTTTGAAAGAATTTTTAATCAATCAATTGGCTTATATCAAAATGGTAAATTGGTGGCGTCGACCCCTGAAAATCTTGGAGAAATTAACTTTTCTCCAATTAAAATTGGACGCGGTGGGACCGATCCCGATCAAAATGTTAACTCCGATTTTGATTTATCTGAATTCATCATGGTTTACGGAAAATTAAAAAACGAACACAAGCTTGATATCGAAAATTATTTGGCTAAAAAATATTCTATAAAATTAGAACGCTAATTTGTCTCTTGAAGTTTTTTTGCAAAAGAGTTAAAATTATTTCTTGAATTATAACTAAATTTTTTTCAAATAAATTATGGGCAAAAGTTTCTTAAGTTGGGTGGTGATTTTTTTGGTCATGATCGCTTTTTCAAATTTTATTGTTGGTGCCGATGGGCTCAACGGCAATAAGGTAGCTTTTAGTGATTTCATGAAAAAAGTTAATGATGGCGAAGTCGTTCAGGTCGATATCAAGGGCAATGATTTAGAGGGAATTCAAAAAGATGGCAATCGTTTTTATACGCACCTTCCGCAATATCCAAATCTAGTCGATAAACTTCAAGAAAAAAATGTGGCCATTAATTCTTTGCCATTAGTCAGTAAATCTGAAAAAATTGTTGCGGGATTTTTAGGTTGGTTGCCATTTTTAATTATGATTGGATTGTGGTTATATTTCGCCAAAGGGGCTGCGGGCAAAGGTGCGGGTGGTGCTTTCGGTTTTGGAAAATCGCGCGCTAAACTTCTTCAAGAAAATAAAAATAAAGCAACTTTTGCTGATGTCGCCGGCATTGACGAGGCTAAACAAGAGCTCACTGAAATAGTTGATTTTTTAAAAAATTCCAAAAAATATACCGATGTCGGTGCTAAAATTCCACGAGGATGTTTATTAATTGGCTCTCCGGGAACTGGTAAAACGCTTTTAGCCCGCGCTATTGCTGGCGAGGCAGGGGTGCCATTTTTTTCAATTTCTGGATCTGATTTCGTCGAGATGTTTGTCGGAGTTGGTGCCAGTAGGGTTCGCGATATGTTTGAGCAAGCAAAAAAATCGGCACCTTGTATAGTTTTTATCGATGAAATTGATGCGGTTGGGCGTCACAGAGGCTCTGGAGTAGGCGGAGGAAATGATGAGCGTGAACAAACTTTAAATCAAATGTTAGTTGAGATGGATGGTTTTTCGGAAAATGAAGGCGTCGTTATTATTGCGGCGACTAATCGTCCCGACGTTCTTGATCGAGCATTGCTTCGTCCCGGTAGATTTGATCGCCAAATTACAGTGCCAAATCCTGATATTTTAGGGCGCGAACAAATTCTTGCGGTGCATTTGAGAAAAATTCAAATGGCTTCCGATGTCGATGCTAAGGTTATCGCTCGAGGCACGCCGGGTTTTGCTGGAGCTGATTTAGCTAATTTGGTAAATGAGGGGGCTTTGATGGCGGCTCGATGTAATCAAAAAATGGTTACCATGAAAAATTTAGAAGATGCAAAAGATAAAATCATGATGGGAAGCGAAAGAAAATCGATGGTGATGCAAAAATCTGAAAAAGAACTTACGGCTTATCATGAATCTGGGCACGCCATTACCGCTATAAATTGCGAAAACTCTGATCCAATTCACAAAGCCACAATCATTCCAAGGGGAAGAGCTCTAGGTTTGGTAATGCGCTTACCTGAAACTGATCGCTTTTCAATTACTCGTGCCAAACTTCACGATGATTTAGTCGTTGCCATGGGTGGTCGCGCGGCTGAAGAACTAATTTTTGGATATGATAAAGTTACTACGGGAGCGATGTCAGACATTGAGCAGGCTACTAATATGGCGCGAAGCATGGTGGTAAAATGGGGCTTGAGCGACAAGGTTGGAACGGTTGATTTTAGTGAAGATGAGTCGATAAAACCATATGGTTCTTCGAAAGCTTATTCCGAAGAAACTGGAAAATTAATTGATTCCGAAATTAAAAGAATTGTCGATGAAGCCTATAAAAAAGCCAAAAAAATTTTGAATGACAAAAAAAATGATCTTGAAAAATTAGCAAAATGTTTATTGGAATATGAAACTTTAAGTGGCGATGAAATTAAGGATTTATTGGCGGGCAAAGAGATTCGTAAAAATTATACAAATTCGGGAAATGATTATGACCAAAAACAAAATAGCGCATCACATTTTATTCCGAATGTAAGTGAGGCATAATGATTTTCAAAATTTTATTACATAAATCTTTGAATTAAAAAAATTAAGAATTAAAATTAAATTTAACATAAAACTAACAAATAAAAATTTTAAAAATATGCAGTTTGAAGTACAAAAATCAGTTTTATTAAAAGCGATTGCCGACACTAACGGTGCCGTTGAAAAGAAAAACACCATACCAGTTTTACAAAATATAAAAATTGCCGTGAGCGACGATAAAGTTACCTTATCAGCGACCGACATGGATATTTTAATCACCTCAACTTTTGATTGCGACATGAAGGATTCTGGACAAACTACAGTTCCAGCACAAATGTTTTTTGATGTTATTCGTAAAATTCCCGAAGGAGCGATTTTAATAAAATTAGAAAATTCCTTAAGTCTGCAAATTAAATCGGGAAAATCAAAATATAATTTGCCATGTATTGATGCCAGCGAATTCCCAGCTTTATCCGAAGGCGAAATGGGTGAAGAAGTTGAAGTTGATGGAATCAAAATTGCTCGCATGATTGATAAAACTCGATTCGCAATCTCCAATGATGAAACTCGATATTATCTAAACGGATTGTTCTTTCAAGCCTTCCAAAAAGATGAGAAAATTGAAATCAGAACCGTTGCCACTGACGGACATCGTTTGGCTTTATCATTCCTAGATTCTGATTTAACTAAGCCTTTCGGAATAATTATTCCACGCAAATCGGTGAATGAAATTCGTCGCATTATCGAAGGTACTAAAAAAATTAAAATAGCTGTTTCACGTGTTAAAATTAAAATCATAGCTGATAAATCAACCATTGTTTCTAAGTTAATCGATGGCGAATTTCCCGATTATGATAAAGTTTTGCCAAAAAATAATTCGCATCTTGCATTGGTAAATCGTAAAATATTTTTTGATTGCGTTGATCGCGTATCAACGGTTGCCAGCGACAAACATCGCTCGGTAAAAGTAACTGTTGAAAATGGTAAAATGTCGCTACAAGTTGGAAGTGATGAAAATTCTTTAGCTTTTGAAGAGCTTGACGTTAATTACTCGGGCGAAAGAATTGAAACTGGATTTAATTCGCGCTATTTGCTCGATATTATCGCTCAAATTGATAAAGAGGAATTGATTATTCGTTTCCGCGATGGCATGTCGCCAGCTTTGATAGAGGCTCAAGATATGAATTCAGTTTATGTAATTATGCCCGTTAGAGTTTGATTGTGATTTTAAGATAAATGCAAACCGCAATTTCAAAATTAGTTCTCAATAATTTTCGTAATTTTTCTACTAAAAAATTTGAATTTAACTCTAATCAAATTTTGTTTTGTGGAGCCAATGGAGTTGGTAAAACTAACAGCTTAGAAGCTTTGTCTTTATTGGGTCGAAGCCCTAGTTTACGTGGCGATGAATATGATGAGATGTTAAAAAGTGACGCCTTAAATTTTTCGATTTACGGCGAATTAAAAAATCATAATTTTTTAGAAAAAATTGCCGTAAAGTTTGATAAAAATTCTAAGAAAAAAACTTATGAATTTAATGGTGAACCCAGTGGATCTAAGCGTCAAGCTGATTTAAAAAATTATTTAATCAATTTTATAATTTTAACACCGCAAATTGAACAATTATTTATTTTGGGTAAATCGCAAAGACGTGAATATCTAGACAAAATCGTTTGCGATATCGATTTAACTCATCAAAATCGTCTCAATGATTATCAAAAATTACTCAAAGAAAGATTGTTAATTTTGCAAAAATATCGCAATCAAAATCAAGCGGAAAAATGGCTTGATATTGTTGAAAATAATATCGCCGAAATCGGCATTGCGATTGCCTTCGCTCGCATTGAGGCTATTGAATTTTTTAATAAAGCTATTGCATCATTTTCTTCAAATTTTCCCAAAACTTTTTTAGAAGTTAAGGGTGAAGTTGAAAGCAATATTTCCAAAAAATCATCATTGTCTTTGGAGGATTTTTATCGTGAAAAATTAAAATTTAATCGTCAAAATGATTTAGAAAATTTCAAAACGGAATTCGGAATTCATCGAGCAGATTTTGATGCTATTTTTTGCGATAAAAATGTTTCAGCCACCAAATCATCAACGGGAGAGCAAAAAGCTATCATGATTTCGGTTAGCTTGGCGCGTGCAAAAATTTCCGCGACTTATAAAAATCAACCAACAATTTTAATTTTTGACGAAGTGGTTTCGCACCTTGATAATCAAAGAAAAATCCATCTTTTTGATGAAATTTCTCAGACCAATTTACAAAGTTTTTTTAGCGCCACTTCGCAAGAATTGATTCCTTTAGAAAAAATTGATAATTTTGAGATATTTGAATTTAAAAATTAACAATGTCGTTTTTGTTGATTTTGCATTAACGTCGATTATTGAGAATCCCATCACCCAGTTAAGTTGATACTTTTTTTGTTGGAAATGGTATAACATCAATTATTTTTTTTTAAAAAAAGGAAGAGCTTCACTTCTTGGTTTAAAATTTTCCTCATCTTCTAAGTAAATCGAAGAAATTGTTTTGTTTTTTTTGGGCTTGGTGAGAAATTCTTTACGAATAAAACCCATAAAATCTTTGATAAAATCTTTAAAACTTTTAAAAAAAGACATAATATTTTGATTAATTTTTATATTTTATAATAAAGCAAAAAACTTTATTAAACACAGCATTCTATTTTTATAACAACCAACATAATTAATTGCTTTAGAGATAAAAATTATTAAACTACAAATCAATCCCAAGCCCATTTTTCAAGCATTCTTGGCAATTTTATTATAAAATATTTTGCTTAATTTAACATTTTTTATAGGAAAGGCACTTAGTTGTATTTTTAATAGAAATAACATCCTTATAAAATCGTAATATTTTTTTATAAACAAGAAATTAATATAATTTTTTTTAAAAATAAAAAAATTGTCGCAAAATAAAACCTTTTTAAAAAATTATATAAAAAACCAATAAAAAATATTTTTTCAAAGGAAAATTATTATTTATAAAATTATAAAATTTTAATGTTGTTTTAAGTTAAAATAAATTATTTGTGCAAATTTTGGTTTAATTTGTTTAATAAAATTAGTTAAAAATAGTATTATTTAAATTTATTTACTTGATTTTGTAAAATTTTTATTCTTTTAATGGTTTTTGAAAATTAACATTTAAAAATTTTGCAATAAAATTATGACAAAAATTTTAGTAATAGGTGCCGGTGCGGTTGGAAGTTTTTATGGTGCAAAGCTTGCCAATGCTGGAGCCGAAGTGAGTATTTGGTGTCGTTCGGATTATGATTTTATTAAAAAAAATGGTATAAAAATTGAAAGCTATATGGGTGATTTTCATTTTACGCCATACAAGGTTTTAAAAAATCTTGATGAAGCTGAGGATGAATTTGACTATATTTTAGTAGCAACGAAAGCTTTACCAAGTATTGATATTTGTGGACTCTTAAAAAATATTTTGCAACCAAAAATCAAAATTATTTTAGTCCAAAATGGCATTCATATTGAAAAAAATATTGCCCAATCTTTTCCAAATAATGAATTAATTAGTGCCATTGCTTTCATTGCTTCAAGTCGCAAATCTATCGGAGTCGTTCATCATCAAGAATATGGTAAAATTACAATTGGAACTTACGACGACAAAGCTTCGGATGCGGTACGTTTTTTAGCAAATTTATGGCAAAGATCGGGAGTTGAAGCGGAGGTAAGTGATAACATTTTACTTGAAAGATGGAAAAAATTAGTGTGGAATGGCCCATTTAATCCCCTTTCGGTCATACTTCATGGCAAAAATACTTTAGAAATTTTAAATAATGATTTGGCTATGAATTTAGTCAAAAATATTATGAAAGAAATTTGTGAATTAGCCAAGGCCGATAATTGTGAATTGCCCGCCGATGTTATTGAAAAAAATATTGTTGCCACTCAAAAAATGAATCCTTATAAGACTAGTATGTTATTGGATTTTGAGGCTGGAAGACAAATGGAAGTCGAGGCAATTCTCGGTAATGCCATAAAATTCGCTCAATCTAAATCAATTTTAATCCCTTATTTATCAACGATCTATGCCATTCTCGCCAATTATTAAAAAGAATTTTAAATTTTTCACCTTAACACTTTTTGTGTTTTTTGTTTCATGTGCGGTGAGGGCTCAAGATGATTTAAAGCAAGCCGTTAATTCTATAATTCCGGCAGAAAAAAATATAAAAATCGAAGAAGTTTCGTTGCCGAAAACTGACTCTATAATTAATGATAAAAAGGTTAAGGTACAAATTAAAAGTCCAAAAAAATCCACTAAAAAATTAGTAAAAAAATCTAGAAAGAAAAAGAAAAAAATTCATAAAATTATACGCAAAAGAATTATAAAAAAAGTTTACGTAATAAAAAACGATGAAGTAAAAAAGCCGGAAGAGGTATTGGCAATAAAGCCGATAGAAAAGATTGAAATTGATGAATCTTTGGAAAAATACAAAAAAGGCGAACTAAATAATTTTCAAGAAGTAGGTGGCGAATATTTAATAGAAGCTGAGTTAAAAGATAATTGCGATCGAGCAACGGCGGGAGAGTGTTTTCGCAGTGATAAATTTTTTCAAGAACCATATTTTCACTATACAACGCTAAGTATTTTTAATCAAAAAGTTATCGCTGAACAGTTTTTTGAAGGTGAGGGAAGGGCGAGAGACAAGGTTTTTATGAGGGTTAAAGACGGAGAATATTTGGTCTATACTAAAAATAAAAACAAGATTTTTTTAGTAGTTAAAAATGGCCTAGCTAATGAGCTAATAGTATTAAATGGCGATTTAGAAAAAGAGTCCAAAATTACAAGCAAATGCCAATATGCCGATAAATTATTGGCATTTCATAGGCTCTATAAAACTAATGAGCAAAGAGAGAATATATTTTATTATTCAGATCCTAAAAATTTTAAAGGCGTTGTCGAGGTAATGATATTTTCTGAAAAATATCAACCCAAAACTTTGTATTCAATATCAAAGCTTCCCAACAAAGAAATGCGTCCAACGCAAAATTTAAATTTATGTAAAATTGGTGAAAATTTACAAGCGATTGAGCGTGACTTTACAAAAAATGAGTGTAGTAAAAAAATAAAATGCACAATGAAAACACTTGAAGGATATGGATCAGAAGGTTTTTCTGCTGGAGATAAAATTTATTCTTTCGATGATTTTAACAAAAATAATCACGAGATAAACATAAATAAAGAACAAGCTACAGGTTTGATAGAAGAGGTTTCCAAGCTTAGTAGTGAAGATAAAAATCTTTTAAAATCGCATTGTTTTAATGATAAAAATATTGATATAATAACTTGTTCAAACCATGAGAGATGCCGAGATTATCTAGCGGTAGAGGCATGCGAAGTTAATTATTTTGATGATCATAATAAAGAAAATAAATAATAATTAGAAATCAGAAAATTAATCACAAAATTCTTCAAAATTTTTTATAAATTTGTTTAATTTATTAAGGATTTTAAAAATAATTTTTTGGGATCAAAGCCTTAAAAATATAGCTCCAGATAAATTTTATAAATCATTTAAATAAAAAATCATTTAAGTGCTTGACATATAAAAAATTGCCAGCATAATTATTGCCCTTCTAAATTTTATTTTGTTTTGATTTTTCAAACAAAAAAGTTTAGTTAGGAAGTTAGCGAATCTTTTTAGAAAGACGCAAAACTTGACATCGTGAATATTTGATAGTTAGAGAATACCGCATATTTCAAAGTAAAATTTGAAAATGCAAATAAATTCAAAATCTCAAGATAGCTTAATATCTTAAACTCAAAAACTAATGTTATTGTGTAGATTTATTTCTGCACATAGATTTGGAAAATAAGCAAAATAAGGGCATTTGATGGATGCCTTGGCATAAAGAGCCGATGAAGGACGTGACAGGCTGCGATAAGCCTCGGGGAGCTGCCAATAAGCTTTGATCCGAGGATGTCCG
>SYAR01000033.1 GCA_005787525.1 Rickettsiales bacterium | reverse complement strand
CCCCAGCCCAAAACCGCCAAACCGTTAATCATCGTGGTGTGGCTATCAGTTCCAACTACGGTATCAAAATAAGCAATTTCTTGATTATTTTCAGATTTTGTCCACACAACTTTTGCCAAATTTTCAAGATTTACTTGATGACAAATGCCCGTTCCCGGCGGAACAACGCGAAAATTATTAAAAGATTTTTGCGCCCATTTTAAAAATTCATAACGCTCTTTATTTCTTTCATATTCAATCTCAACATTTTTTTCAAAAGCATTTTTATCGCCATTAAAATCAACTTGGACTGAGTGATCAATAACTAAATCTACCGGCACGAGTGGATTAATTTTTTTCGGATCGCCATTCATTTTTTTTACCGCATCGCGCATAGTTGCCAAATCAACAACAGCGGGGACTCCGGTAAAATCTTGCATCAAAACTCTTGCTGGCGAAAAAGCAATTTCAATTCTTTTCGAAGAATCTTTGACCGATTCAACAATCGCCAAAACATGTTCTTTTAATATTTTTTTATCGGAATAAGTACGAACTAAATTTTCTAAGAGAATTCTTAAACTAAAAGGTAAATTATTAATATTTATGTTAAATTCTTTAGCGATATTAGGTAATGAGAAATATTGATAAGTTTTATTACCAACTTTTAAAGGTGATTTTTCAATTGCTGATGCCATAAATTAAATATAATTTTATTAACTTGAAGTTGCCGAAATTAACCAATTTGGATTGGGAGATTTAATATCTTTTTTAAAGGTCCAAATGTCGGTTATTTCAGCAATTTCTTCTTTTTTTCCTTCGATAATTTTTTGTTCTTTGTCAGAAATATAATTGATTTGTTTGGAAATTATTTTGACCACAATCGAAGCTTGATTTTCAATCAACATTGCCGATAGAATTTCAACTTTATCAATCGAAATTAAATTGGTTGTGAGCTTGTGTTCTTTGGTTTTACGATCTTCAATCGCCGAATTAAAACCTTGAAAAATTTTCTCGGAAAGCAAAATTTTCAAAGTCTCAATATCATCTTTAGAAAAAGCATTTATGATCATTTCGAACGCCATTTTGGCACCATTAATAAAAAATTCGTAACTGATATTACAAACTTCAAATATTTTGGTTAAATTTTCTTGAGTTGCTTGATTTAAATCGCCAAATTCTTTTTGCATTGTAGAGCTCGCGCCGATAATTTTTTCTTCTTGATTGCGAGATTGGGCTGGAGAATTTTGTTGAACTCGATTGAGAATTTCTTCAATTTGCTTTTTTCTTTCGAGAAGTTTTTTATGAATTTCATGCTTTTCCTCTTCGTCGATTTTTCCAAGATTTTTGCTCAGGCGATAAAAGATGTAAGCGGTAATAATTGCAAGAATAACTAAATCCATGAAAAAATAAAATGATTTTTAAAAAAGTGGGGCAGACGACGGGTTTCGAACCCGCGACCCCCAGAACCACAACCTGGTGCTCTAACCAACTGAGCTACGTCTGCCATAATTTGAAATAAATGATAAAGTTTATTTCTACAAAAACAATAAATTTAAAAGCCAAAATTATAGAAATTTGAATTTCGAAAATTTTAAAATATAAAATTGTTGTTCTTTAAGAATTGTAAAAACAATCAAATAGTTTGTCAAGAAACCTAAATTTACTCGGGGAGCGAAATTAAATTAGACTAGAAATAATTATTATTTTTTGCCTTATTCTTCGTCGCTCTCATAGCCTTCTTTAATAGATCCCAATTTATTTCCTTTTGTTGAATTATTGGGATTCGGATCTTCAAGTGGAATATGGAATTGTGGCTTGTTTAAATTATCAAATTCTGCATGAACGATTGAATCATGAATTATCGTCGCGATTTTTCGATTTTTATCAAAATTTGATTTGGGATCATCTGTGACGGATGAAACAATAACATCCTTCTTGAATGCATCTTTAAATACATTGCCATGACCTGCCCTCTCCTCAAATACCTCTTTTGCATTTCCAAACAAAGCTTTTTTCATATCAATTCCGTCGCCATTTTTAGCTAATTCTTGAGCATATTTTAAAGCAAAATCTTTCTCACCTTCGGCATATTCATCCTTAATAAGTCTTTCAAGAACGGTATCATTTGGGTTGACAGCTTTAATCGATTGCTTAAATTCTTGTTTTAGTTTTTCGGTAGTGTCGTTAAGATTTTCACGAGTTGGTGCCATGGAATCCATCCTAGAAGTTATGTTTTTTTTAACATATTCTTCTTCTTTCTTTTTTAATTCTTTTTTTGTGCGTTTTTCTATTTCTCTTAACGCAATAGCAATGTCATCTGTATCTTTATTTCTGCGATTTTCAATGATTTTATCTCTATCATTATCAACCACCTCTCGCTTACCTCCACCCTCTTGCACCAATCTTTCTTGGAATTTATTTTTAATATTTTCACTCAACAAATCTATTTTTTTCTTTGCTACATTTTCTAATGCTTGCTTTTTGCTTTCTTTGTGACGCTCTTTAAGTGCCGCGCTTTGTTCTGTTTTCCTCAATCTTTTGTATATTGGGTCAAGTATCGTCACTAAAGGTGTCAATGGTATTCTAACAAGACCTTTTACAATTTTTTTAGGCAATGAATCATCTTTATCAATTCTTAAACCCATATCTGTTAAAATAGTTGGTTTTTTTTCGATTTTATCGATTTTTTTTAAATCTAATTTATTTATAACTTCATCTAATTTTTCTTTCTTTTTTTCAATTTCTGCTTTTCTGTCCTCACTTAAACCATAAATTTCTGTATTTGCTAATTTTTTCTCATATTTTTCTTTTTGCTCAAATAAACCGGCTAATTCTCTTTCGATTTTGCGGTCAAATTTTCTTAAATTTTTTCTTGGATTTCTCGATGGGGATCCGTTCGGATTAATTAACGGAATCTTCAATCCCATCAAATGATCTTTCGCACCCCCAACAACATTATCGACTTTTCCGAAAAAATTCCTAATTTTTTTGTTAGTTATTTTATTGGTAATAGCAACTTTACTAGCGTTGAGTCTGTAGGCTTTTTTAAATTCTCTATAAGTTCCTCCTGGAGCTCTCAAACCCTTGCCTTCGCCCCATCCAAATAATCTGCCAGTTATATTTGGAGAAACTCTCGAATTATAAATTTTCTTGGCTAAATATGGTAAATCAAAAAGAACTGGACGTAAAACTTTACTAGCAATATTTACTCCGCCGACAAAACCTTTAACAATTTTACCGCCTTCAATTTTGCTAGCTTCGTATTTTTTATTTTTTTCTAACTCCCTTGAAACCGCATTTTCTCTATATTTATCAACAAATTGTTTAGCCTCCTCAACCCTACCTTCTTTAACTAAATTTACCGCATAATTTTTAGCTTCCGATGCTCCCATTTCAGTTTGAGTTTTTAAAGCATTTTTAACTGATGGTTTTTTCATAAATTCAGATATTTTTCTATCTGGAATATGGTCGGGAAGATTTTGTTTTGCCCATTCTTGAACGGAAGCCTCTATTTTATCTCGTGCTTCTTTACCAAAAATTCCTTGCTCTTTTAATTCTGCAGCTTTTTCTTTAACAAAATCTTTCATCGGCTCTTTTATCAATTTCTGATCAAATCTTTTCATGATATTATGATTATCCAGACCTAGAGCCATAGCCTTATTTGGATTTTCACTTATAAATTGATTTAATGATGTCATCGCTTCTTGTCTAACAAAGTTATCTTTTTCCGCACCTTCGAGACCAAGATCTTTGGCCCTTTGTCCTGCAAGCGATAGAGCATTATCAACTTGCCTATCGCGCATATAAGATCTGATCCCCCTATTTCTTATTCCAACAAATTTAAAGGCATTATTGACCATATCATTGATGGATCCCGAGGAACCGATATTGGCTCTTAATCCAGCAGTCGCACCCCTCGCCAACCCTCTTCCAGCAATCGCCGCAACACCACCAACATATTTTGAAGTAGCTACACTTTTTGCTGTGCTCATCATTCCTTTGGCAATTGAAGAAGCAATTTTAAATCCACTTTCACTTCTTCCAACATTAGTTACTGCATCGGCATTAGCTACTCCACCTATTGTGATTAATTGACCAGAAATATATCCAGCTTTGTCGGCAATTGATTTGGTAATAAAAAGTAACGCACCTATTCGTATAAAAAATTCGACCCATTGATAAATTCCTCTATTTAAATCTTGAGATTTATAAATGGTATAAGTCATGACTCCATTATTTTTATCTTCGGAACAAACGCTGAAAGTTAACATCTCTGTAAAACTTTGATCTATTATTAATAAAAAAGGATGGAGCATGGTAAATAAAATTACGATCTCAAATGATCTTGCCCCAATGAATGCCAACCAATTTTTAAACATGTCTTTAGTTTTTTCAAAAAGACTAAATAAAATAAATACTGGTCCAAGAGCAAATCCAATGCAGAGCTTTAAAATATTCATCAAATATTTCAAAGCTATGTCAATCATTGCATAAATGAAATAAAAAATAAGTGCAAAAATTATAATGGCATAAAGTATGCCAAATATTCCCTTTCCGGGAATGAAGATTAATCCTATAACCTTAGAAATAACTGCATTGGAAGTAAAATTTAATATCATATTATCAACATACATGAATTTTCTACCAACATCATTTTGTATAGATAAAGCTTCCTCGCTTACTAAAACGGCATTTAAAGTTTTATCCATATTGGATTCAAAAATATTTGTTATCGTAGCAACAAGTGTATCCATGCCATCTTTGAAAAAACCTATCACAAAATCATTATAAAAAACCCAAGATTTTTCATTGGTAAATAATATAACTAAAGCTATTTTTAATAATCGCATCGCCACTTCTTTTTTACCATAATCAACCAAACCCATAAAGAAAGCTAAGCCATAAAAACAAACATACATTACCAATGAAATCGAAATAACCGCTTTTACAAGCTTATCATTCATAATCGCTTTATACATGAACTCAACCACACCAACATTCTGCTTAGTGTAAGTGAATGTTTCCTTATTATAAACACTCGATCCAAAGATATAACCATCGATAGTTCTAACGATATCAGCTATTAAGCCACCATCTTTAGTTGATATTACGCCTCGCAAAAATTCAACTTTATAAGAGCCCGAATTATCATTAAAATATCGATCATAAATGATTAATCTTACTTTATCTCCGAGCCCGTGGTAACGTGATGGATTTCCACTATTATCATAACTTTGAGCAAATATGCGTTTATTTGGACTTGTATAAATAAATTTAGTTCTATCAATACCGGAAGCATCTTTGCATTTACCTTCAGCATTTAATCTTATAGGACAAAGCACTCTATTTGGAGAAACTAAATGGTAGGCGTGCACATAATTTCGATAATTCGCTGCCAGCCCATCCAAAGATATATAAGCTCCGAAACCCATTTTATGAGCACAATCTTCTTCTTTATTATCTATTACATCATTTTTTAATATATTTGAAGGTGTAGTTGTTTTTTTAAGAGTACCCAGAGGGAATATGTAATAACCATTTCCATTATTTTGAAAAATTTCTGCTTTTTGAGAAGAGGTTGGATTTTTGCATGTGCAAAAATTGGGATCGTCAGCTTTTGCCCCTGAAGGAAGGGAGCCACGAGATAATTCAAAAGTTGGTGGGACCGGTATTATTTTATAATCTGCGACATTCTCTTCAGAAGCATAACATTTGTCACTTGATGACGTTTTAGTATCATCAACTTTGTAATCTTCAAATTGGGGAGTATCCCAATGTAAAGCACCTGCATTTTGCATTTCTGCATCATCTAAAATTGGACCGCATAAACAATTATCCTGGCTTGGTGAAGCGCCTTGTGCAGTTGACTTTATGCAATATCTGCAAGAATCAAGAGCTGAGATTTGACTATCATTGCGAGCCCCTCCTTTATCCGTCCAACCGCCCGAGATTGAAATTAAAAAATAATCACCATTTGAAATAAGACCCGTATCCATCCATTCCGACATTTGACCGCCAGTATGTTGATCATAAGTTCCAAAAACATTTTGCGTGGATGACATGTTTGTGGCAATTTGAGTTCCAGGTTTTTCGGCAGGGACATTTTCTTTTTTTGGATTGGCTGTAACGGTAAAAACTTTGGAATAAAATTCATCAGCTTCATAACATCCTCTATCACAGGAACCGAGAAAGCTTACTAAAAAAACTAATAACAAAATGTGTTTTATTTTTTTAGCAAAGAGCATTGTAAATTTATCAGTTCAACAACGGGAAAACAAATTTTTTAAGATAAAAAATTTGAAAATAAAAGATTTGGTACCTGCGGCCGGACTTGAACCGGCAAGGGCGTTGAAGCCCCACGGATTTTAAGTCCGTTATGTCTACCATTCCATCACGCAGGCAAACTTATTTGAATAAATAATAGATTTATTAATCAACTAATCAAGAAATTTTTTAAAAACTTTTAAAAAATTTTCTAACGAAATTTTTTTATGAATTTTTGCTTCGCCAATTTTATTAAGCAAAATAAAAGTTAATTGATTATTTTCGGTTTTTTTATCTTTAAATAAATGCTTAATTAAATTTTCTTGATGCCAATTTTGTCGAATATTTTTTAGACTTAATTCAAAGCCACTTTTTTGAAGATGATTATAAATTTTTTGATATTCAAAATTATCAATAAATCCAAAATCAACCGACATTTGACTCGCCATCAACATGCCAATAGCAACGGCTTCGCCATGCAAAATTTCAGTGGAATAATTGGTCTCAGTTTCAAAAATATGCCCAAAAGTATGTCCAAAATTCAACAAAGCTCTTTCGCCATTTTCTTTTTCATCACGTCCAACAATTTGTGCTTTTATTTCGCAAGAACGCGTAATAATTTTTTGTAAAATTGGTAAATTTTTGGCAAAAATTTCCATTAAATTTTCATCGAGAAAATCGAAGAAATTTTTGTCATAAATAAAGCCATATTTTACAATTTCGGCATAACCTGAGCGGAATTCGCGAAGTGGTAAAGTTTCAAGAAAATCAATATCGCACAACACTAATTTTGGTTGATAAAAACTGCCGATTAAATTTTTTCCAACATTTGAATTAATGGCGGTTTTGCCTCCGACCGAACTGTCGACCATCGCCAAAAGTGTCGTTGGAATTTGAATAAAATCAATGCCACGCAATAAAACCGAAGCACAAAAACCCGTTAAATCTCCGACAACACCACCACCAAAAGCTATCAACAAAGTATGGCGATCAATATTTTTTTGTAAAATTTCTTCACAAACTTTTTCAAAAATGGCGAATGATTTTGAAGACTCTCCGGCTTCAACCTCAACAAAATCAATGTTTTCAACGATATTTTTTAATTTTTGGCGGTGAAATTTAATTACATTTTTATCGCTAATCGCAATAATTTTATTATAATTTTTTGTTTGCAAAAAAGCCTTTAACTGCTCTAAAATATTGCTTCCTACAATTATTTCGTAAGATTTTTCTTGTAAATTCAGAGTTATTTTATTAAACATTTTTAGAATTGTTTACTTTATTAATAATTTTTTCGATAATATCTTCGTGAGTTAAGTGCGTAGTGTCAAAATCAAAATCCGCTTCTTGATAAATTGGATAACGAATTTTTGCCAATTCTTCTAAAACTTGTCGTTTATTTTTTTGATTTAAAAGCGGACGATTTGCTTTAGAGCTAATTCTTTTTAAAGTTTCCTCAATCGAGGCGTGAAGCCATATTATTAATGTTTTTTGTTTTAGAATTTTACGAGTTTCTGGATTTATAAAAGCTCCTCCCCCTAGAGAGAGAACAATTTCTTCGTCACGATTAATAATTTCTTGGATAGTTTTGGCTTCGATTTCACGAAAATATTTCTCACCATTTTGGGCAAAAATATCGGCAATTGAACGATGTTCACTATCTTCAATTTCTTGATCACTATCAATGAAATAAAATTTTAAAATTTGTGCTAAACGTGATCCAATGGTTGTTTTTCCAGCTCCCATTAAACCAACAATTGTAATTATTTTCTTTTTGGACATTTTTTATCTTGAAAAAATTTTTTTAAAATTATAGATTAAGAAATAGGTTCATCAACCAAAATTTTTAATTTTTAAAAACTAAAATAAATTTGAGGAATAATATGATTGAATATAACAGCAAAACATCTTTTGCCTCTTCCGCATCAAGAACTTCAACTTTTGATTCCGCTCTTCGCGACTACATGGTTAAGGTTTATCAATATATGTCAATTGCATTGGCAATTTCTGGCTTGGTCGCCTTCGCGGTTTCTAGCTCTCCAGCCTTAATGCAAGCGATTTTTGGAACTCCACTTGCTTTTGTAGTTATGCTTGCGCCACTTGGTTTCGTAATATTTTTTGGTGTAAAATTAAATTCAATTTCCGCTGAAAAAGCTAAATCTTATTTATGGATTTATTCGGGTTTAATGGGCCTTTCTTTAGCTTCAATTTTTGCAGTTTACACTGGAGCCAGCATTACACGAGTATTTCTCATCACCGCTTCAACATTCGGTGCCATGAGTTTATATGGCTACTCAACTAAAAAAGATTTAACCAATTTCGGTTCATTTTTAATCATGGGTTTAATCGGTATTATGATTGCATCTTTGGTTAACATTTTTTTAAAAAGTTCTGGCCTTGATTTTGCAATTTCCTTTCTTGGAGTTTTCATCTTTATCGGCTTAACCGCTTATGATACTCAAAGAATTAAACAAACTTATTATCACTTCGCTGGAAATGATGAAGCTGTCAACAAAATGGCAGTTATGGGAGCTTTAAATCTTTACATGGATTTCATTAATCTATTCATTATGCTTCTTCGTTTTTTTGGCGAAAGAAGAAGTTAATTTAAAAAAATTAATCAAAAATATTTCAGGAGTCTAAAGAAATTTAGGCTCCTTTTTTATTTGAAAAAATAAGATTGAAAAAATAATCATTAAAACGTAGAATCTAAAAATAATCTTTTTTAACTAAATTTTTTCCCAAATGTCTGAAAATATTTTTGATGTAATTATTATTGGTGGCGGTCCTGGTGGCTATGTTTCTGCAATCAGATCTGCTCAATTAGGCTTAAAAGTTGCTTGTGTTGAGAAGCATAAAAATTTAGGAGGAACTTGCTTAAATGTTGGTTGCATTCCATCAAAAGCCATGTTAGAAATTTCACATAAATTTCACGATGCCAATCATCAATTTGAAAAACTCGGAATCAATATTTCCAAACCAAAAATTGACGTTAAAAAATTAGTTCAAAATAAAAATGATATTGTCTCGGGTCTTACCTCGGGAATAGCTGGATTGTTCAAAAAAAATAAAGTTGAACATATTCACGGCGTCGCCAAATTTATCGACAAAAATTCTATTGAAATAATTAAAGAAGACGGTTCAAAGCAAATTCTTAAAGCTAAAAATTTTGTAATCGCCACCGGTTCTGAAGTTGCTCAATTACCTAATGTTGAAATTGATGAAAAAATTATCATCTCTTCAACGGGAGCGCTTAATCTTGAAGCGGTTCCACAAAAAATGATCATAATTGGCGCTGGAGTTATCGGCTTAGAACTTGGATCAGTTTGGAGTAGATTTGGAGCTGAAGTTGAAGTCGTTGAATATCTCGATAAAATTACTCCGACTATGGATAATGAAATTTCTAAAAATTTCCAAAGAATTCTTGAAAAACAGGGCTTTAAATTTCGTTTATCGACTAAAGTTTTGTCAGTTAAAAAAGATAAAAAAGGTGCAATTGTTGAAGTTGAGCCATCTCAAGGAGGCAATAAAGAAACTCTGAGTGCCGATGTAGTTTTGGTGGCAATTGGTCGCAAACCAAACACTAACAATTTGGGCTTAGAAATTGTTGGCGTAAAAACCAATAATCGTGGCTTTATCGAAAATCATCATTTGCGCACTAATGTTGATAATATTTATGCAATTGGCGATGTAACTACTGGTCCAATGCTTGCTCATAAAGCTGAAGATGAAGGTGTGGCGGTCGCTGAAATCATTGCTGGTCAAGCTGGACATGTTAATTATAATACGATTCCAAACGTAATTTATACTTACCCAGAAGTTGCTTCAGTGGGCAAAACCGAAGAAGAGTTAAAGGCTCAAAATATTGATTATAAAGTTGGAAAATTTTCAATGATGGCAAATTCGCGTGCTCGCGCTACCTTTGACGAACAAGGTTTTGTTAAAATCTTATCTTGCACCAAAAAAGATAAAATTTTAGGTGCTCATATTATTGCTCGCGAGGCAGGAAACACTATTCATGAAATTGTGGTTGCGATGGAATTTGGTGGCAGTGCCGAAGATATTGCTCGTACTTGTCATGCTCATCCAACTTACAATGAAGCGGTTAAAGAAGCTTGTCTTGCGGTTGATAAAAGACAAATTCATTCATAATTTATAATGATTTACGATTAAGAAAAAATAATTATAAATTATTTTTTCTTAAAATGTCCGTCGATACAAGCACCATCTTCAACCGAAAGAATGTCATATTCTATCTCACCATTGACTCGAGCCTTGCTGGCAATGCTAATATTTTTAGCTTTAATGGTTCCTTCAAATTTGCCACGAATACTAAAATTTTCAGCAAAAACCGTCCCATTAATAGAGCCTTCTTCGCGTAAAATTACAGAATTACCATTTATTGTGCCATTAATATTCCCTTCAATTTCAATTACGCCAGCACTAAAAATTTCACCTTGGATTTTTAAATCACGCGATATGATTGTTGGAGTTGATTTAAAATTTGTTAAAGCATCAAGTTTTTTTGATAAAATTTCACCACCATTTGATGAATCACCAATTATTGATTGATTGATTTTTGCGCGAATATTAGATATCGACATGTTTAATTCCGTTATCATTGTTGATTAATAATTCTCCAGCTTCCAAAAATCTTTTTGGATTAAGTGGAACATTTCTATAGCGCACTTCATAATGCAAATGATCTCCCGTGCTTCTTCCTGTGCTTCCTTGCAATCCAATAACCCTGCCCTCTTTTACCCTTTCGCCTTCGGAAACTTTTATTTTAGAAAGATGCCCGTAACGAGTTGTAACTCCATAGCCATGATCAATTACAACTGCATTGCCATAATCACTAAACCATCTCGCAAGAACAACTCTTCCCGCCGAAGGACTAATTACTTTTTCACGAGTTGAGCCAACAAAATCAAGTCCGCGATGCGGGGTGTGTCGATTAGTTATTGGATCAATTCTATGTCCAAAACCGCTAGAAATATAATAATTTTTCATCGGCTCCGATAAAGGCAAGGCTTTAGTAAGCTTTTCCAAAACTATCAGATATTCGATTTCATTATTAAATTTAGCTTGTTCGATTTTTCTTTCTATAAATTCAGGATCCGAAAGTTTTTTTTCTGACAAAGCTCTTTCTAAATCATCATCAAAATCTTGTTCGGGACCACCCTGTGGTAAATTTTCAATTTGTGATTTTTCATTTAAAGAATATTCCGCAACTTTGGCGTTTCTAATTTTTTCAATATCAATATTTGGCTTCTTAATATTTAGACCAGTTTTTAATATCGCTTTCTCGATTTTCTTAATTCTTTGCGAAGCCGTTTCGGAAAACATACTCAAATGATTATGTGAATTTTTTATTTCATTCAAAGTATGCTTATCTTTTTTTGTTAAATTTTCTTCGTCCAAATCTTTCGGCTTTATGAATTGTTCTTGACGCGCATTAACATTTTGAGCTTGACCCGATATAGTTATAATATATTTGTTAACTTTTTTAAGTTTTTCATTTACGATATCAAATTCATCGGCAAAATAAGAATTCGCAACCTTTAATTTATTGATCTCTTCAGCTTTCGAATTGATAATTCTATCATAATTTAAAGATTGCATAAAAAGGTTAATAACCCAAGCGAAAAATATATAACAAAAAGCTTGAGAAAATGGACCGAAGGTTATGCTACGAATTTTTTGATTAGTAACAAAAAGAATTGTTCTTTTAGTAAATATTAGTTTAAATAAGCGAATGAATAGCCTTGCATAGATTGTTAGCAAGGGTTCAATAAAAATTCTGAGCTTCCTTCTTAGTATGAATTTTTTCATTAAAATTTTTGTTTATTGTGATTTATAAAACCACAGAAATTAAAAGTTAGTTATATATTTTACATCAATTTCTCGCAAGCTTTTGTTTTCTCGCTCCCTAATTTTATTATTTTTATAGGTAATAAACTAACAATATTATATGTTGGGAAAAATGTCAATATTATTTAATCAAATTATATTTTTGGTTTATAAAACTAATCTCTATGAGAAAAAATTAATTTTAACAAATCAATGTTATTGACAAAATTTTTCAAAATTTCTAATATGGTGAAAATTAGATAATCAATTATTTACAAATCAATGTCAGTAGCTAAAACACAAAAAGCTCCTTTAGAGGGCTTAAATCCAAAACAACATTTGATAAATGTTGTAATGACCGATGGAACAAAGTTCCAAGTTCTTACTTCTTGGGGAAAGGAAGAAAGCACTTTAACTCTCGATGTCGATCCAAAAAATCATCCAGCGTGGCAAGATAATAAAAATCAAGGATTCATCAACGCCAACAACGAAAGAGTTAATAAATTTAAAAGTAAATTTGATTTTGATTTCGACACCGAAACCAAAAAAACTCAAGAATAAAAACAAATAATCAAAGTGAGTTCAATCCTTTGTTTGTCAGGTTGGGGTCAAAATTTTAAATCTCTTGAATCAAACTTTTCTGAAAATATTTTAGAAAAGTTTGAGATCTCTTCTTTAAATTATTCTTCATTCGCAGGATTCTCAAATTTGAAAGATTTTTGTCAATTCCCGCCAAATCCTGATGTTATTGTGGGCTGGAGTCTGGGGGGTCAAATCGCTCTTCGCCTGACTCAAAATAAAATTTTTAATCCTAAATTATTGGTTTTAATAGCCTCACCTTTCCAAATGGTAAAAGATGACAGGATTTGCGCTGGCATGTCGCTAAAAACATATCACGATTTTTTCAATAATTTTTCTCAAGCCCCCGACGCCACTTTAAAAAAATTTTCGATTTTGTCGATAATGAATGATAAAAATAAATCACAAATTATTAAAAATCTTGAAATCAGCGATGAAAATAATCAAAAATTACTAACTTGGCTTCAAGAATTAAAAGATTTTTCATTCTTTGATTTTGATTTTACCAATATACCCCAAACCCTTTTCTATATTGGTGCTGGCGACATGGTGGTTCATAATTCACAATCAAAATATTTTGCCGAAAGAATTAAAAATTTTGAATTACATATTTTTAATAATTGCGGTCACGCCCCTCATCTTAGTGATAAAGAATTGTTCAATAATATTTTGATTGAAAAGTTAAAAAATCTAAATTTATTTTAAAAAATTTTAATTAATAATTTGATAATAAATTCAAACAAAAAAATTATTATGAAATTATTTTATTAAAAAAACAGGTCTTGGCACCTGTATGACAAGCATTTCCCGTTTGTTCAACTTCCAATAAAATACAATCAAAATCGCAATCAGCGGTGATATTAATAATTTTTTGCAAATGCCCCGAAATGTCGCCTTTTTTCCATAAATTTTTGCGTGAACGTGAATAATATGTAGCATAACCACTAGAGATTGTTGCTTGAATACTTTCGAGATTCATCCACGCCAACATTAAAACTTCTTTACTATTTACATCTTGAGCAACCGCTGGGATAAGTCCCGCTTCATTAAATTTAAGTTTATCGATAATTTCTTGCATAAATTCTAAAAGGTTGAAATTGTTGATTTAACATATTATTATTAACAAAAAAAATTTCAAAACAAATATTTATTTAATGATAATTTGTACTCGTAGACTTGAATTTGACAGTGCTCATCGCGTTATGGAGCATGAAAGTAAATGCAAAATGTTACATGGTCATCGCTATGTGGTGGAAGCTAGTTTTGGGGCGAATGAACTTGATAAAATCGGTCGCGTTATTGATTTTGGAGTGATTCGTGAAGTTCTGGGAAAATGGATCGATGACAATTTCGATCACACCACAATTTTAAATGAAAAAGATAAAAATTTAGGCGAAAATATTTCTAAAATTACTGGTCAAAAAATTTATTATATGGCTGAAAATCCTACAGCTGAAAACATCGCCAAACATTTACTTAAAGATATTTGCCCACAACTTTTTGCAAATTATCCGATAAAATGCGTTGGCATTAAAGTTCACGAAACGCCAAATTGTTCGGCACAAATTAACGAATCTCATGAATAATTTTAAATATCGAATTTATTTTGAAGATACCGATGCGGGTGGCATTGTTTATTATGCGAATTATCTTAAATTTTACGAAAGAGCTCGCACCGATTTTCTTAGAGCCAAAGGCATTTCGCAACAAAAATTAGCCAAGGAAGAAAAAGTTGGATTTGTGGTTCGCCGTTGCGAAATTGAATATATTTCGCCAGCAATTTTAGACAATGAAATTGAAGTGAGTGTTGAGATAAAAGAATTTTCTTTCACTATAATTAAAATTTATCAAGAAATTAAAATTGATAAGAAAATCTTATCAACATTAAATGTAGATTTGGCTTGCATTAATTTGGAAAAATTAAAGCCTAATAAAATTTCACAAAACTTAAAAGATTTACTCAATGTTTGACAATTTTTCACAAAAAATTACTAAAATTTTTAGCCAAATTTCTGGAAAAAAATTTATCTCCGAAGATGATTTAACATCGACTTTACGTGAAATTCGCATCGCTCTTTTGGAGGCGGATGTTTCGCTTCCGGTTGCCAAAAATTTTATCGAACAAGTTAAAAATGAAGCGATCGGCAAACAAGTTGTTTCAAGTGTTTCCGCTGGTCAGATGATTATAAAAATTGTTAATGATGAATTAATAAAATTATTAGGAAGCGAAAAAGCCGAAATTGATTTTGCTTCAAATCCGCCGGTAATTTTATTGATGGTTGGATTACAAGGTGCCGGTAAAACTACCACTTCGGGTAAATTGGCTTTGCGTTTAAAAAATAAAAATCATAAAAAAGTTTTATTGGCATCGCTCGACACATATCGCCCCGCCGCGGCCGATCAACTTAAAATTTTATCGCAAAAAATTAACGTTGATTTTGCCAATTTTGACGCCAATTTAAAACCGGAAATTTTAGCGCAAAATGCCAAGAAAAAAGCCATCGAAGGTGGTTATGACGTATTAATTCTGGATAGTGCGGGACGCACCTCGATCAATGCCGAAATGATGAATGAGTTAATCGAAATTAACAAAAAAGTTGATGCCAAAGAAATTTTATTAGTGGTCGACGCCATGATTGGTCAAGATGCCGTCAATGTTGCCCAAAATTTTAAAGAAACTTTGCCCCTTACGGGCGTAATTTTAACAAGGCTTGATGGCGACGCTCGTGGCGGTTCCGCACTCACCATGAAAGCCTCGACTAATTGTCCAATCAAATTTATTGGCGTCGGCGAGAAACTAGAAGATCTCGAAGAATTTAATCCAACTAGAATCGCTTCAAGAATCGTTGGAATGGGCGACGTAGTATCTTTGGTGGAGAAGGCTCAAGAAATTTTTGACAACAATGAAATGGAAAAAACTGCCAAGAAATTTAAACAAGGCAAAGTTGATTTTAACGACATTTTAAGTCAAATAAAAAATATGCGTAAAATGGGCGGAATGAGTTCAATTTTAAATTTACTTCCAGGGGCGGGAGCCTTGAAGGAACAGCTTAAAAATATGACGCATATTGAAAAAGAAATCAAAATTCAAGAGGCACTTATTTTGGCGATGACAAAAAAAGAAAGGCAAAATCCTGAAATTTTAAATTCATCGCGTAAACATAGAATTGCCAATGGGGCGGGATCAAATATTCAAGAGGTTAATCGCTTGATGAAAAAATATAAAATGATGCAAAAAATGATGGGGAAATTTGGAAAAATCGATCCAAGAAAAATGGAAGAAATGATGAAAAATAAACAATTCGAATAATTATGCCAAAAATTGTAGAAACTAAAATTATGAATTTTTCCGCTAAAGAAATTTACGATTTAGTCGTTGATGTTGAAAGCTATCCGCAATTTTTACCTTGGTGCAAAAATGCTCAAATATCAAAACATATTTCCGTCTCAAATATTCAAGCTGAATTGTTAATAAATTTTAAAAATATTTTTGAAAAATATACTTCCGATGTAGTTTTTTTACAAAAGTCTCCAAGCGAATATTTTGTTGAAGCTAAAGCCATTAAAGGTCCATTTAAAAGCTTAATAAATCAATGGAAAATTACCGAAATTGAGCACAAAAAAACTCAAGTAGAATTTTTTTTGGAATTTGAATTTAATTCGATTTTACTTGGAAAAATGCTTGGTACTATTTTTTCTTTGGCGACTCAAAAAATGATGAAAGCCTTTGAAAATAGAGCCTTGAGTCTTTATAAAACTCATCATTAATTAAAAATTTTATCTTATAAAAATAAATAATAAATTTATGCAAATTACTTTAATGCGAGCCAAAATTCATCGGGCTTATGTCACTCAAGCCGATTTAAATTACGAGGGCTCAATCTCAATTGACGAAACTTTACTTAAAATGTCGGGAATTTTGGAGAATGAAATGGTCGATGTTTTAAATATAAATAACGGCGAAAGATTTACAACCTACGCAATCAAAGCACCAAAAGATTCTGGTGAAATTAAAATTAATGGTGCGGCGGCGAGAAAAGTTCAAATCAATGATCCGGTAATCATTATTGCTTACGGAATCATGTCAATTGAGGAGGCAAAAAATTTTCAACCCAGAATTATTTTGGTTGACACCAAAAACATTGCCATAAAATAATTTTTAGACTATTGCTTTTAAAAAGAGCTTTGTATAAAATAATTTTTCGTTAATAATTTCAATTACTTAATTTTTTATGAAAAGAACTTGGCAACCAAGCAAAATTGTTCGCAAAAGAAGACATGGTTTTAGATCAAGAATGGCAACAGTTGGTGGTAGAAGAGTTTTGGCTCGTCGTCGTGCCAAAGGTCGCTCATGCTTAACAGTTTCCGATAGTTAAATTTTAGATTCAAAGGTCAAGATTTAAAAATATGACTCTTAAAATTTTGACAATCAAAAAATCAGCGGAATTCAAAAACATCAAAAACTATTGCAAAAAATATCATAGCAATAGTCTAATTTTAACCGAATCCAAAACTTCACCAAAACATTTATTCGATAATAAATCTGGCAAAAATCTTCAAGATTTTTGCCGAGTTGGTACTACGGTTTCAAAGGTTGTAAGCAAATCTTCATGCGAAAGAAATCTGATTAAAAGAAGAATTCGCGAAGCAACAAAATCAATCGCTTCTGAAATCGCCAAAAATCATCATGACTATGTTATAATCGCTAAAAAACAAATAGTTGAAGTTGATTATAAAAAAATTTATAATGATTTAAAATTCTGCTTTAAAAGAATTTAATAAACTTGAATTTTGATTTTTATGAAATTTAATAAATTTAGTAAATTTAATTTTGGTTTTAAAATTTATTGGCCATATTTTATTTTTGGCGCGTTCCTTATTGTTCTAGCTGTTAACATTACTTATGTAGTTGTTGCCAACAAAACTTGGCGCGGTCTTTTTACTGAAAATTCTTATAAAAAAGGTCTCGATTATAATAAAATTTTAAAAAAAGTTGAGGAACAAAAAAAACTTGGAATTGAGATTTCAACTATAACAAGATCTGGGGTTGGCAATAGCTTTGATATTGAAACTTTTATTAAAGATAAAAATGATAATTTTATTGCAGATTTAAAGGTAATTTATACTTTAAGATACAAGCCTGATCCTAAATATGATTTTAGCATTAATGCCCAAAATAGTGATAGAATTTTTCGCCGAGCGAGCATTAATCTTAGCAAAAATGGTGATTGGGAAATTGAAACTGCGGTTTCAAATGAAGAATTTGTTGCTCAAGACGTTAGATTTGTAAATGTCTCCTCAAATAAAAGTAACGAAGAAAACCCTCAAAAAAATGAACAATAATTGCCTCCATTGCGAAAAAAATCTTGAAGCGGATCAAAAAGATTTTTGTTGCAATGGCTGTCAATCTGCTTACCAAATAATTCAAGAAAATAATTGTGAAAATTATTACATTTCCAGAATAATTAGCCCTAAAGAATTTAGTTTAAAACCAGATTTAGAAAATGAATTAGATATTTTGGAATTTATTTCGATTACCCAAAATAATGAATGCCAAGTTGATTTGATGGTTCAGGGACTTCATTGCGGAGCTTGCATTTGGCTCATTGAAAATCTTTTAAAAAAACAAAGTAACGTGATTGATGCGAGAATAAATCTTACACAAAAAACTTTACGAATTAAATGGATTGGCGATAAAAAATATGGCAATGATTTAGTAAAATTAATTAGCAAAATTGGCTATAAATTATTTCCCGCCGATCAAGAAATTTTAGATAAAATTGAAGAAAAATTCGATAATAAACTTTTTAAATCGTTAGCAGTTGCTGGTTTTGGAGCGGGAAATATTATGCTTTTTTCTTTGCCATTATGGTTCGATTCTAATTTTGAAATCAATGGTGCCACTCGCAAATTATTACATTTGTTATCTTCAATAATTGCTTTGCCGGTTTTGATTTACTCGGGAAGAATTTTTTTTATTTCGGCATTTAAATCATTGCGTCTAAGGCTTCCAAATATGGATTTACCAATCTCAATTGCAATTTTTTTAGCATCAATTGTAAGCATTATTCAAACTTTTCGCGGTGGTCAAAATGTTTATTTTGATTCGGCGGTAATGTTAGTATTTTTTTTATTAATTGGCAGATATTTGGATTTTAAAGCGCGTAAAAAAGCTTTTAATATCGCATCAGAATTTTCAATGCTTCAGGCTGGATTTGGCAGAGTCGAAATTGACAAAAAAATTCGCGTTTTGCCGATAAAAGAACTTTGTGAAAATATGATTTTAATCGTTGCGGTTGGAGAAAAAATTGCTTGCGATGGCATCGTAATTCAAGGTCAAAGCCATATTGATAATTCATTAATTTCGGGAGAATCAATTCCCGAAAAAGTTCAAAAAAATTCTTTGGTTTACGGCGGATCAATCAATCTAAGCTCTCCGCTTCAAATAAAAATTACCAAAAATTCACAAAATGGAGTTTTGTCGCAAATAATTAATTTAATCAGCAACATCGAAAATAAAAAAAATATTTATGTAAGAATCGCCGATAAATTTTCTAAATATTACACTCCCATAATTCATATTTTAGCGTTAATCACTTTTATATTTTGGTATTTTTATTTTAAATCCAATTGGGAAATTGCCTTGATGAATGCTACTGCGGTTTTAATCATAACCTGCCCTTGTGCTTTGGCATTAGCCATTCCAATCGCCCAAACCATTGCTATTAGCAATTTTTTAAAACGCGGAATTATTATGAAAAATGGCGAGTCTTTAGAAAAAATTAATAACATTGAATATATTATTTTTGACAAAACCGGAAGCATTACAATTGGCAAACCGATTCTTAAAAATATTTACGAAATTGAAGATGAAAATATTAAAAAATTAAATTCCGAAGATGAAAAATTTTATTTAAAAATAGCCGTCTCGATGGCAAAATTTAGCAAACATCCAATTTCTCAATCGCTTTGCAATTCTTTTGATGGAGAGCTGGATAATGTTGAGGTTAAAGAATATAGTGGCAATGGTTTAGAGGCTTATTTTGGAGAAAAAAAAGCGCTCTTGGGAAGTGCAGATTTTTGTAAAATTTATAACGAAAATTCGCAAATAATTTTACAAAATCCGCAATCTGAATTTTCCGCCAATCTTAAATGTTATATGAATTTTAATAATAAAAAAATAATTTTTACTTTTGACGATGAATTAAAAAGCGATGCCAAGATCGTTGTTGATTTTTTAAAGAAAATTAACAAAAAAATAATTTTACTTTCGGGAGACAATGAAAATGAAGTGCGAAGAATCGCCAAAATAACCGGAATTGAAAAATTTTATTGGCAAAAAAATCCACTTGAAAAAGCCCAAATTTTACAAGAATTAAACGCTAAAAATATTAAATTTATGATGATTGGTGACGGCTTGAACGACGCTCCCTCATTAGCCTTATCAACGGTTTCCGTATCGTTTTCTAAGGCTATCGATATTTCACAAAATATTGCCGATATTATCATAAATTCTTCAAAACTTAATCCGCTTATTTCAATTTTTTTATATTCAAAAAGCACTTTAAAAATCATGAAACAAAATTTAATTTTGGCATTGATTTATAACATTTTCGCCTTACCCTTCGCCATGGCTGGATACGTTGTGCCATTAATTGCTGCCATCGCAATGTCATCTTCTTCTTTGCTTGTTGTAATTAATTCGCTTCGTTTAAATTCTAAAAAATTATAAATTCATGAATATTTTACTTTTTTTGATTCCGATTACTTTAGCTCTTGGAGTTTGTGGGCTTTTGGCATTTTTATGGACAGTAAAAAATAAACAATATGATGATTTAGAAGGATCGGCAAAAAGAATTTTATTCGAGGATGAAATAAAAAAATAAAATTATTGTAAATTTTAATTGTTTTTGAAGTTTTTACATTTAGTTTTAGAGGGTCTTTAACTTAAAAAAAATGAAAATGAAAATAAATCATTTAAAAATTTTTATTATTATTTCCTTAGCATTCGCTTCTGGCTGTTCATCTAACAAGGAAGAGCAAACCCGCGAAATTAGATTTGTTGATTTACAAGGAAATGCAAAAGCAATTAAAACTAGGGTTCCCGAAGCCAATGCTAGAATAATGTCGGGACAATCACAAAATTCATCTGAAATAAATAATGAATATTCAGCTAATAAAAAAAGTTTTGTTGAAGCTCCGAATTATTATGACAAAAATTTAATTAATCAAAAAAATCTTAACACTCCGAAATTTAGCGATGCGGATAATTTTAAAAAAACCATTCCAATTACTTCACCAAAAGATAATGTAAGCACAACAGAAAATTCATCTAGTCAAGATTCAACAATAGAAAGTGCCAACAATCCAGTTGTTGAATATGATTTATCAGAAGATGATGGAAAAAATAATAAAAATATCAGTAAAAATAATTATTCACAAAAAGATTTTGGTAAAAATTTAGATTCTGAATCTGCAGAATCAACTTCAACCACTTCCAAGAAGTCTCGATCTATAAATTCAAATGAAGAAGAATTTGTTGAAGATGATCAATTTGCCGAATCTTCTTCGACAACCATTAATTCTTCAAATAAAAAATTACTCAACCAAAAAAATAAAGTCATAACTTACTCAAATAAAAATAATAAAAAAGTTAATAAAAAAGTCGCCAAATCTAACGTAATCGTTGCATCTGAAGAAAACGTAGATCAATCGCAAAATAACGAAGAATCAACTCAAAGAATTTATCAAGGAGGGGGCTCTGGCAAAATCTACGTTCAAGTCGGTTCGTTCTTCACTTCAAGGGGCGCAAAAGAAAGATTGGTTCTCACAAAAGAATTTGGCAAAGGTCGGGTTTTGGTAGCTTATAATAAAAATAATAAAAGAATTTATCGTTCAGTTTACGGACCATTTAAATCTAAAAATTCTGCAATAAAATTTAAAGATAAAGTAATTGATTCTGGTAATGAAGCCATTATTATCAGAGGTAAATAATAATGAAAAAAATATATTCCAAAATATATTTTTTTCTAATCGCTCTAAGCTTAAACTCCTGCCAAAACAAGCTTGATCAATCCTACAACAACGAAAGATTTAAAAAAATTTATAGCAAAGATGTGGAGAGAATTAATCGCGAAAGAGAATATAATGAAAAAAAACTAGACTCTGAAGCCCTTCAAACTCTTATGATCCCATCATCGCAAGATCAAAGAATCTCCGATGTAACAAATTCGTTTGATTATGTCGACATTTCTTACATCGGATCTAAAAAACAAGAAAAAATTTTTCCAAATTACGAAACTTACGAAAATGGCAAATTTTCTAATCCCGCCAACGCTTTTTCACCCAAAATTTTTGAAATTGGCTATAATACATATTTGAATCAACCCTTTAGTAAAAATGGCGTTGAGTTTGATTTTATTGAGATTCCCGAATCGGATTCTTTTGGCGTAAAATCATCTTCCCGCGATAAAAATTATACCCTCATTCCGATTCAAAGCCTTCAAGAAGCGGTAAAAATAATTAATCAAACACGAACAGAAGAAGATATAGAATTTTCTAAAAGACTTATTGTTGATAAGAAATCTTTGCTTCGCAAAAAAAATATGTTACGCTATGAAGAAAATAATTCCTACGTCAAATTTTTTGAAAAAGAGTCTAGCAAATTTAATTTAGCCACCCAAGAAACAAAAAACTCTAAACCATATTTACAATCATCAGACAAAACTATTAAGAATTAATTACAATGCTTGTGAACAATAAATTTAAAATTTTAATCATATCCGCCCTGATTTTTTTTACTTCAGAAGTATCATTTGCCAATGAGATTTATCAAAATCTTCATCGTGGTCAATATTATTTTTTGATGGATATCGATAATAAAGAAATATTACTTTCAAAAAATTCCGATGAAAGAATCGCGCCCTCTTCGATGACAAAATTAATGACGGCTTACGTAGTTTTTGATCAAATCAAAAAAGGAATCGTAAAGCTTGATAATCGTTGCATGATCGGCAAAGATGCTTGGCGCAAAACTGGATCATCAATGTTTTTAAATTATGGCGATGTGGTCTCGATTGAAGATTTACTTAAAGGTTTACTTGCAGTTTCCGCTAATGATGCGGCAATTGCTCTCGCACAAACAACATCTTCAAATTACTCCAGTTTTATTGACTTAATGAACACAAAAGCTCAAGAACTAAACATGAAAAATTCACATTTTATGAATCCTCACGGCCTACATGAAGATGGTCATTACATGACATTGCGCGACCTCGCAACTCTAGCTACAAGGCTTTATGAAGATTTCCCGGAATATTCTAAATTTCTTAGCATTCCCGAATTTACTTATCGCAATATAACTCAAAAAAATCGCAATCCTTTACTTAAAAAAAATTATGATGGAACTTTGGGCGGAAAAACTGGCCACACCAATCAGGGTGGTTATGGCATTGTTGCGGTGGTAAAAAGAGAAAATAGACGATTAGTTGCCGTTGTAAATAAGGCTCCAAATCCTAAGCTTCGTGAAAATATTGTTACCGAACTATTTGATTACGGCTTTGAGAATTTCAAAAAAATTAATTTTTTTGAAAAAGATGACGTGGTTACCAAAATAAATGTTTGGCTTGGAAATCAAAAAAATGTTGAAGCAATAATAAAAGAACAAGTCGATTTTAATATACCTCGCAATAAATCTATAGACGATATAAAAGTGCAAACAGAATTTAAAAGCCCACTTAATGCTCCGATTAAAAAGAATTCAAAAATCGGGGTTCTTTCGGTCGAAATTAAAGGTTTAAAAACTATAAAATATGATCTTTATGCAAAAGAAAATGTTGACAAGGTTGGATATATAAGAAAAATTAAAAGAATCTTAGAATATAAAATTAAAAATTTCTTAAATTAAAAATTTTTTGATATGGACATAAAATCGTTAATGCGTCAGGCTCAACAAGTGCAAGAGAAGATGAAAAAAGTTGAAGAGGAACTTGCCAATAAAGAATATGAAGGAGCTTCGGGTGGCGGACTAGTCAAGGTTATTATCAATGGAAGCGGAATAGCAAAAAAAATTACAATCGATCATTCTTTAATTTCTAAAGATGAAATTGATATTCTTGAAGATTTAATTATCGCCTCTTTTAACGATGCTAAGAAAAAATCGGATGATAGTTCAGGCGAAGCAATTCGCGGTGCCACAGCAGGAATACCTTTACCACCGGGATTCAAATTCTAAAATATGAAAATTAAACTTTGCGGTTTTACCGAAGTTAAAACTATTGAAACCGCAATTGATTATGGATGTAATTTTATTGGAGTTGTTTTTGCCAAAAATTCAATTCGATATGTTGATCCAAATTCTGCAAAAATTCTCTCTAAAACAATTCCTTATTCGGTTGGAAGAGTAGCTGTCGTAGTTGATGAAACCTTTGAAAACCTTCAAAAAATAAATCAAAATTTTCAGCCCAATTTTTTTCAACTTCATGGCGATGAAAATATTAAATATATCGAAAATTTAAAAAAAATATTTCCAAAAATCTCTCTGATTAAAGCGTTTTCTATTTTTACAAAAAATGATTTAACTAAAATCAAAAATTTTGAAAATCACATTGATTATTTCTTACTTGATAATAAAAATCCAGGAAGTGGCGAAGTTTTTGATTGGAATATTTTACAAGATTTTAATCCTACAAAACCCTATTTTTTATCGGGCGGAATAAATATTAATAATATCGACGAGGCAATTAAAATAGCCAATCCAGACTTTATCGATATTTCTTCTGGAATCGAAGAAAATCGCGGAATAAAATCATCAAAATTAATTATTGAAATATTGCAAAAAATTAAAATTCACAACTCTAAAAATTAAAAAAGTTAAAAAAAATTTATGTTTATTAAATTAAGAAATTTTTTATTCGGAAATCCTCGTGATTTTTTTGACAAAGAAACTCGTCGAAGCATTTCCTTGGTAGCTTTTTTAGCTTGGGTTGGACTTGGAGCCGACGGAATTTCATCATCTTGTTATGGTCCAGAAGAAGCTTTCGTAGCACTTGGTACTCACACCGAATTAGCAATTTATTTGGCAATTGCCACCGCTCTTACCGTCTTTATAATTTCATATGCTTATACTCAAGTAATTGAATTATTTCCCAATGGCGGTGGCGGTTATCGCGTTGCCACAAGGCTTCTCGGCAGATATGCCGGATTGGTTTCAGGTTCAGCTTTAATCGTCGATTACGTCCTCACAATATCAATTTCAATTGCAAGTGGCATTGACGCAATTTTTAGTTTTTTACCCAAAGATTTTCAAGGAGCAAAACTAATTATGGCGATTGTTTCCGTTGGATTTCTCGCGATTTTAAATTTACGCGGAATGAAAGAATCGATTAAATTTTTATTACCAATTTTTTTAGGATTTATTTTTACACATTTCTTTTTAATTATTCACGGAATTATAGCTCACGGTTATGGCATCCAAGTCTTAATTCCCCAAGCCACCGCAGAAGTTTCGGAGATGAAAAGCTCAATGGGTTGGGTTTTCGTTTTATCAATTTTTCTTAAAGCATTTTCGATGGGAGGCGGAACTTACACTGGATTAGAAGCGGTTTCAAATAATGTTAATACCCTTTCCGAGCCTAGAGTTAGAACAGCTAAAATCACTATGTTTTTAGTAGCAATTTCTTTGGCATTCATGGCCGCGGGAATAATCTTATTATATCTCTTGTGGGGCGTGAACAAAGTTCCGGGACAAACTTTAAATGCCACAACTTTTTATGCCATCACCGAAAGTTGGTATTTCAACGGCATTCAACTTGGCAAATTTGTGGTTCCGATAGTTTTAATTTTAGAAGCTGGATTATTAATCGTCGCCGCCAATGCCGGATTTTTAGCGGGCCCGAATGTGGTCGCTAGCATGGCCTCCGACGAGTGGATGCCAAAATCTTTTAGCTCACTTTCAAGTAGATTAGTGCAAAAAAATGGAATTTTATTTATGGCGATATGTGCGATCGCAACCTTGATAATAACCAACGGATCGGTGCATATTTTAGTAGTTTTATATTCCATCAACGTATTTATTACATTTTCTTTATCACTTTTGGGTCTTACAATTTATTGGCTTCGTCATCGCAAGAGACAAAGAAATTGGTTGAGCAAAATGTTAGTCGCCTTGGCGGGCTTTATAGTTTGCTTTAGCATTTTAATGGTAACAATTTTTGAAAAATTTTACGAAGGCGGTTGGATTACAATTCTAATCACATCGGTTTTTGTTTTAGTTGGCTGGTCAATCAAAAAAATCTATGAAAGATTTCGTCATAATTTAGCTCTTACCGAATCGCAATTTGAAGATTTTCACGAACAATGCCAAAGTCCATCATCAATTCTTGAAACCATAGATAAGAGGGCTCCAACCGCCGCAATTATCGTTGATCAAACTTTTGGCAGTGGCATGAATTGCTTATTGCAAATCAAAAAACTTTTCCCTGGAATTTTTAAAAATTTTATTTTTGTGACAGTCGGCGAAGTTGATTCAAACACACTTCGCGAAGAAAGAAAATGGCGCGATATGCGTCGTAAAACAAAATCGGTTTTGAGTAAATATAAAAATTATTGTAACGCCAATGGTCGCTTTGCTAAAGCCTATATCGGCTACGACACCGACATAGTTGAAAAATTATCGCAACTCACCGATCGCGTCGCCAAAGATTATGAAAATGTGATTTTCTTCGGCACCAAATTTATTTTTGATAATGAAAATATTTTTACGCAAATACTTTTCAACCACGTTCCTTATATTATGCAGAGAAGGTTGCATGTTAAGGGGCTGAATATGGTTATATTGCCAATGAAAATATAAATACTTCCACTCTTAAATGATGCGACCGAATTTTTCAGGTCTCGTCTTTGCGCGCCTAGATTTACTAGGCTTACGCAGACTCGCCTTCAAATTCAATCGCCTGATTTAAGATTGGAAGCGTTATTTTGTGTGCTTCTTAAATGATGCGACCGAATTTATCGCAACGCTTCGTCGCGAATGAATCGCGACATTCGCGATGAATTTTTAAGTTTTTAGATTTTCTTTGTGGATAAACGTTTCATCTTTTTCTTCGAAAAAGATTCACGACGGGGATTGCTTCGCTTCGCTCATGATCCCGTTATTCGCTAAAAATAGCCGTTTAGGCTATTTTTTAAACGCGAATAACCAATCAAAATTTCATTTTGATTTCGAAGACGACTTCAGCGACTGGGACCGCGTCGCATTCGCTCCTTGTCCCGTTATTTGCTAAAAATAGCCGTTTAGGCTATTTTTTTAACGCAAATAACCTTCGTGGCGAGTAAATCGCCGTATTCGCGATAAGATTTGGGTTTTTAGATTTTCCTTGTTGATAAACGCTTCATCTTTTTCTTCGAATGTTAAATTTATTCTCTAACAAATTGGGCGGGGCGTCGCCTTTCAATTGAAGGTTGCGTCGGATGCGTAGAGGGTTTTTGTGTTTGTCGCGGGAGGCATTTTCCAAGAAAATCAAGAATGGGATTTCTATTATTTTTGGCATCTTCTCTAAATATATTGATATTTTTTGGGTTATCATTTATTGGATGTATTAGAGGTCCCAAATTTCGCCTTGAATCCGGTGGATAAGCACCCAATCCATTCACTATAAATTCAGCAATACTTTTTTCTTGGTAAAATTCAATTTGGTTAGATTTTTTATCTTCGATTTTTTCATGTTTAATTTGCCCATCTTTATCAATTTCTTTATTCAATTTTTCCCTAACTTCTTCCAAAAGTTTTTGAATCGAATTATAAGCTTTTGGAGGTTTAAAACCTTCAATTTCGTGAATTTTTTCGGGTGGGATTGCTGGAATTGATTCGCGTGATTCTGAGGTCATAATTTTTAACAATATATTATTGTTGCTTTATGATCACTTGAATTGTCAATCCTAGGAGCAACAATAGTTGATGACGGAGAAGCAAAGGGATTTGTCACAAAATCCAATAAACTTCTCTGATTGACTGGGAGTTTTCGGTGACGGGATGTCAATGGTTGACTATTATTAGCGGGTCCTTGAATTGCTAAACCTCCTATCAAAAAATCCAACATACTTTGACCATTTTTTTGACTTTGAATTGGAGGAACAACTCTTTTGGGTTCACCACCAAAAACTCGAAAAATGGTTTCGTGAAAATTTGATGATGTTCCAATTTTAGCGCTTATCGGAAGTTTTTTAATCACTGGATTACCACTTCCCACTTCAAGCCAACTCGAAGCATTATCCAGATCTTTCAAATCTTTCAATTCTGAAGTGCTTGGAGAATCTTCAGATGGAGGGAGCCAAGCGGAAAGATTATTGTAGTTATTTATCATAAATGTTTCTATAAATTAAAGTTATAATTTATAGAAACTTAGAAAAGTTTTTTATTTCAAACAAGAAATAAATATGATTTATTTCTAAATGAAACATATTTTGTTTGAAAAACAAATAAATGATTTAAAAAACTATTTATTTGTTTTTTTTCCAATTATATCAGCCAGATTTTGTGCCAATTGAGCCTTGGTGCCGTTGAATAAATCACTATGTTGATTTTTTTCAACAAAAAAAGCTGAGGTAAAATCACTCCCAAAAATTTTGCCATTTTCAATATCATTCGCCACAATTAAATCGCAATTTTTATTGATTAATTTTTGCTTAGCATTTTCAAGTAAATTTTCACTTTCGGCACAAAAACCGATCACTAGAGCGGGACGGTTTGAAGCCGTTCCCACAAATTCTAAAATATCTGGATTTTTTTCAAGTTCCAAAGTTAAATTTTGAAAATTAGATTTTTTAATTTTTTGTGATGAATAATTTTTAACACGATAATCCGCAACGGCGGAACAGCCAACAAAAACATCTATTGAATCTAATGAACTTTTCACCGCTTCAAACATTTCTTGTGCAGTATTGACAAAAATTGTTGATTTTACAGAAGTTTTAATTTCTTGGGTTAAATTGCTGGCAATTATTTTAACATTCGCCCCCATTTCGCTTAAAATTTTGGCGATTGCCAAAGCTTGTTTGCCCGAAGATTTATTGCCGATAAAACGAATGGGGTCAATTGGTTCAATGGTCGAGCCGGCGGTAATTAAAATATTTTTTCCCGCCAAAATATTTTGATTTTTGAAAAAATTTTCAATTTCAACCACAATTTTTTCAGGCGACGCCATTTTGCCATAACCCTCTTCGCCACAAGCTAAAACATCTTTTTCAGGCTCGACCATCGCAAAATTATTTTGCAAAATTTTTGAAATATTTTTTTGCGTAATATCGTTGAGCCACATTTTTTCATTCATTGCCGGCGCAAAAATAGTTTTTTTATCGCTCGCCAAAATTGTCGCACTCGCCAAATCATCACCATAACCATTGGCGATTTTGGCAATAAAATCAGCACTCGCCGGCGCAATTACAATTAAATCATGTTGCCGTGATAAATTAATATGGCCCATCGAAATTTCATCATCGACGGAAAATAATTGATCGAAAGTTTTGGTGCCAGAAATTGCCGAAACTAAAAGTGGAGTGATAAACTCCTTGGCGCCGTTGGTTAAAACGCAATTTACTTCAAAAGATTTTTTTTTGAGTAAGCGAATTAATTCGATCGATTTGTAACAAGCGATACTTCCCGTGATGATTAATAAAATTTTTTTTGGAGTCATAAATTTTTAAAAATATTCCAAGTTTTTTCGGTGATTACGCGACCGCGCGGAGTTTTTTCAATAAAGCCTTGTTGAATTAAATAAGGCTCGATTGAATCTTCGACGGTGTCTTTTTCTTCGCTAATTGCCGAGGCAATTGTCTCGATGCCGACGGGTCCGCCTCGATAATTTTCGGCGATAAAACGTAAATAACGATGATCGGAAGCGTCGAGCCCGTAATTATCAATTTCGAGTTGCGTTAAAGCGTAATCGGCAATTTTTTGCGTAATAATTATTTGATTGGCGTTGATGGCAAAATCTCGCACTCTTTTTAACAAACGAATGGCAATTCGAGGCGTTCCGCGCGAACGTTTGGCGATTTCTTTGCCGGCTAAATTTTCGATGCCAATATTTAAAATTTTAGCGTCTCTTTCGATGATTTGTTCAAGCTCTTTGACGTTATAAAAATTAATACGCAAAGGAATGCTAAAGCGGTCTTTAAGCGGATTGGCGATGGCTCCAAGCCTCGTGGTGGCACCAACTAAAGTAAATTTTGGCAAATCAATTTTTATGGCACGAGCCGACGGACCTTCGCCGATAATGATATCGAGTTTAAAATCTTCCATCGCCGAATATAAAACTTCTTCAACATTTTTATTCAAACGATGAATTTCGTCGATGAATAAAATATCGCCCGCTTGCAAATTTGTTAAAATCGCCGCCAAGTCGCCCGACTTAGAAATTACTGGTCCCGAAGTGCTTTTAAAACCAACGCCCATTTCATGAGCGATAATTTGTGCCAAAGTTGTTTTGCCAAGTCCAGGTGGCCCGTAAAACAAAGTGTGATCGAGAGAATCATTGCGACTTTTGGCGGAATTTAAAAAAATTTCCAAATTTTCTTTGAGTTTTTGTTGTCCGATAAAATCGCCAAGAAAGCTTGGTCTTAAAGTTGGCTCAAAGTTTTCATCATCTAATTTATTAGGATTGAGGTTTGGATTTTCGTTGGTCATTAAGACATTTTATAAAATTAAATATTTATGAAATGATTATAATATTTTAATTTTTAAATATGAATTATATTTTTATTGCCCATTTTTTTGACAAATATTTGGTAACCGAATCTAATTCTTTGGCGGTTAAAGCTCGATCATAAATAATTAATTCGCCAAAGTTGAATTTGGTTGGATATTCACCTGTATTATTTCTTCCAAGATATATAGCATCAGAGGAGTTAGAAATATTTACATTATTTGTATTAAAAATGTCTGCTTCAAGAATCGAATTAACGTATAATTTTTGCCTTGATTTGTTGGCAATAGCTGTAACAATTATATTTTTATTAATTATGGAAGGAGTTGAAGGACTAGAACCCATTGCCTTCATACTGGGGTTGGGAAAATCAAATCGAGTAATTCCACCATTAATTTCCAAGCCAGTTCTATAACTAGTTAATTCATGTTTCAAAAAAACTGCAGTAACATTATTAGCTCCAACATATTTAATAACTGCAAAAATTGTAACTTGACTATTTGAAAAAATGCTAGAAGTGTAAGATTTTTCCGATGCAAGAAAATCATTAGAGCCATCAAAATAAAGAGCGGGAAGGTTATTTAGATTTTGTCGTTTGTAAATTGGTTTTAAGCCATCGTCACCCGTTTGAACAAAATTAACTTTATCCATTTTAAAACTAAGATCTTTTATTAATCCTATTGAAGCACCATCTTTGGGGGCGGATGAAAAACTTTCGGGCGAAGTGGTTTCAATCCACGTAAACAAACCTTCAATTCTTGGGACGGGAGCGTTTTTAGTTAAGGATTGAGCGGTCGCCAATCTGGAATCGTAAAAAAGATCAACGCCAGTTGAAATGCCCGCAATTAATATGCCGATAATTAAAATAACTACTGAAATCTCAATCAATGAAAATGCTTTATGCGGATGTTTTTTCATAAAATAATTTTTATCTATAACTAGAAAAATCTAAATGATAAAATTATATTTTTAAAGTAAAATTTGGACGCGGAGTTTGTAAATTTAAATTTTTCCCAAAATAATTTTCAATGTTTATTTTGTAGGCGTGAAGACATAATCTTGGAAATTTTTCTTTGCGTAAAACTTTTTTCCCGCCATATTTCATATCATTTAAAATCGGATGACCAATTTCTTTGCAATGAACGCGGAGTTGATGTGTCCGCCCTGTGATTGGCGATAATTCAAGCTCGGTAAAATCAGTAAAATGTTTTAAAACTTTATATTTAGTGATGGCGGGTTTGCCAAATTCAATATCGGCTTGGACTTTTTCACTTATGCCAATTCTTTTTTTTGCCAAAGGAATATCGATGGTTCCTGATTCTTTTTTAACATTTCCGTAAACCAACGCTATGTAGGTTTTGTTAATGGTTTTATTTTTAAAACAATTGGTTAAAAATTCGGCGCTTAAATTATTTTTGGCGATTAATAAAAGTCCGCTAGTGTCTTTGTCGAGGCGATGAACTAATTGATAATTTTTCAAATTTATAAAATCATCGACCGAAATATCAATGCCACTTCCACCTTGAGAAGCAAGACCCGAAGGCTTGTTGATAACTACAATATTTTCATCTTCAAAAATTTTTGTATCCCAAAATTTTTGTTGTTTTTGTTTAGAAATTGTGGGTTTGGAATAATTATTTTCAATTCGCGGAGGTAAATTTACGAAAATTAAAATCGTGTCGCCGATTTGAGCTTTGTAGTTGGTATCGGCTTTTTTATCGTTAACTTTAATTTTTTTTTCACGCACTAATTTTTGCGCCAGCGAAAAAGAAATATCAAATTTTTTACACAATAATTTGTCGATACGAAGTGACGCTAAGTCTTGATTTACTAGGATAGATTGCATTAAGCAAAAATAAATTTGGTTGAATAAAAGCCGAAAAAAAGTGCAAATATTGCTAATATTACAGATGAAGTCGCATAAATCAAGGCTTGAATATAATTGCCCGAGGTAAAGAGGCGAAAAAAATCGAGAGAGAAAGCTGAAAAAGTTGTGAAACCGCCAAGCATCCCAACTAATAAAAAATTTTTTAATTGCGGAGAAAAATCTTCAAAATTTTTTATAATAAAAAAATATAAAATGCCAGCAATCAAAGAGCCAATTATGTTGACGGTAAATGTTCCGATTGGAAATTTGCCAATTGAAGTTGTTAAAATTTTACAAGATTTGGTTAAAAATTCGGTGGAAAGGTAGCGCAAAATTGAACCAATTGCGCCACCAAAACCGACTAATAAAATATTGTAAATCATTAAAAAAATGTTTTTAATTTTTCGGCTAAATCAGTTTTTTCCCAAGAAAATCCGCCGTCACTTTCGGGCTTGCGTCCGAAATGTCCGTAGCTCGCAGTTCTTTTGTAAATTGGACGATTTAATTGCAAATGATTTCTAATGCCACGAGGCGATAAATCAACCAATTCATTAATTATTTTAACAAGCTTTTCTTCAATTTTATCATTTTGATAAGTGTCGATATAGAGCGATAAAGGCTTGGAAACACCGATTGCGTAAGAGATTTGAATGGTGCATTTTTCTGCCAATCCAGCGAAAACAATATTTTTTGCCAAATATCTCGCCATGTAGGCCGCCGAACGATCGACTTTAGTTGGATCTTTTCCCGAAAAAGCTCCGCCACCATGTGGAGAGGCTCCGCCGTAGGTATCGACAATAATTTTACGACCCGTTAAACCCGCATCGCCGTCAGGTCCACCGATTACAAATTTTCCGGTTGGATTAACGAGAAATTTTTTATATTCGCACATCCAACCCTCAGGAATTGATTTCTCAACAATTGGCTGAATTATGTCGCGAACATTTTGTTGCGTAAAACCTTCGGGATGTTGAATCGAAACTAAAATTGTTTCCGCTCCAACCGGTTTACCATTTTCATATTTTAGCGTCACTTGACTTTTGGCGTCGGGTCCGAGATTGGGAATTTGTTTAGAGCGAACTGCGTCCATGATGTTATGCAAAATGCGATGAGCATAAAAAATCGGCGCCGGCATTAATTCTAAAGTTTCGTTGCAAGCAAAACCAAACATAATTCCTTGATCCCCTGCACCTTCATCTTTATCGGCGTTGGCATCAACTCCCATCGCAATGTCGGGCGATTGACCATGAATTAAATTAGTTATTTCGAGATTTTTCCAATTAAAACCACTTTGCTCATAACCAATTTCTTTAACGGTTTGGCGAATAATATTTTCCACATCATTTTTAGCAATTTCGGGAGCGCGAATTTCGCCTCCAATAATTACGCGATTAGTGGTAGCAAAGGTTTCAATCGCAAGTCTGGATTGATTATCTTTTGTTAAATAGGCATCGACCAAACTATCGGAAATTTGATCGCAAACCTTGTCGGGATGACCCTCAGAAACTGATTCCGAAGTGAACAAGAAATTATTAGGCATTGTAAAGTTGAGATAAAATTCAGGAAGGCTTTCCAAAAAATTTAAAAGATATTTAGAATGATTTTAGGTAACCGAGACGAAATGTTGTGTATTCAGTATCGAGTAATCCAATTTTTCCAATATATCTTTGAGCTGATAAGCGAATAAAATCGCCACCGAACGGCGAAATTTGAGCGCCAATTCCATAAAGACCAACGGTTTCATGAGATTTGCGTTGAACTTTTGTTCCGCCAGTTGGAGTATAATGAAGCTTACTTCCAATGTCAACAGCTCCAGCTTCTAGAAATAACTCAGCTCGAGTTGGAATGATTGGTAAGAAAAATAAAGCGGTAGCATTAATTTGGTCGGATTTATATTTTGCCGAATTTTCTAAGGAATTATAACCATTAAGTCGAGTATTTTTTAATGTAGTTTGTGACCAATTAAGATTAACGCCGAGAAGTCCGAAGCGAATATGAGCACCCAATGCGATGTCTTCAAATTGACGTAAATTTTCAAAAAAATCATTACTATTTTCAAATTTAGAATTAATCGATTGATTTGACATAACCGATTTTCCTAATTCTATTGTTGCGAAAGTGCTGGCGAATGGACTTAGAATCCCAGCGTTTGCAGAAGAAATTGTAATTAAAAAAACACTGAGTAAGGCGAAAATTTTTTTCATAATTTATTTTTAAAATTAATTAATTTTTCAAAAAGTTTTACTTTGTTAAAATTAAATAACAAGATTTATTCTTGAAATTACTTCATTTTTTCCCAAAAGTTCGACGACATCAAAAATTCCACCCGCCGATGCCGATGAAAAAGTTAAAGCGATTCTTAAAGCGGGTCCAAAATCTTTAATTTTTAAAGTATTTTTTTGACAAAAATCGTCAAAATTATTTTTAATTGAATCATGGCTCCAATCACTAATCTGTAAGAATAAATCTTTTAAATTTTGTAATAATATTTTTTTCTCATCAATAATTTTTTGATCAATTTCATTAATTTTTTCACGAAAATTTTCTTGATAAATTTCGCAAATTTTTGCCAATTGTGGAATTAACTCAACTTTTTCTTTGGAAAAATTAATTATTTTTGAGAATTTTTGATGATTTTCACTAGAAGTTTTTTGTTTTAGATAATCATTCACTAAAACTATCAAATCATCATTACTTTTATTTTTTATATAATGTTTGTTAAGATGATTTAATTTAGCAAAATCAAAACGCGATGGCGACTTGCCAATGCTAGTTAAATTGAATAAAGCGATGGCTTGTTCGTCAGAAATAATTTCATCATTACCATGCGACCAACCAAGTCTCAAAAGATAATTGCGAAGGGCTTCGGGGACATAGCCAAGATTTTTATATTCAATTACCGAAGTGGCACCGTGACGCTTCGACATTTTAGCGCCGTCGGCACCGTGAATCAAAGGAATATGCGCAAATTGCGGAATATTCCAACCCATTGCTTGGTAAATAATTTTTTGACGAAAGCCGTTGGTAAAATGATCGTCGCCTCGAATAATGTGAGAAATTTCCATATCATGATCATCAACGACAACCGCTAGCATGTAGGTTGGCGAGCCATCGCTTCTGAGTAAAACTAAATCATCTAATTCATTATTTTTAACTTCGGTTTTGCCTTGAACTAAATCTTCAATAATTGTCGAGCCTTCGAGTGGAGCTTTAAGGCGAATTACAGGTTTAACGCTTGAAGACTGCGACAATGTTTTATTCCGCCACGGACTTTTAAAACGAAAAACTTGTCCGTTTTTTTCGGCATTTTGACGCATTTCTTCGAGCTCTTCGGCGGAAGTATAGCATAAATAAGCTTGATTTTTTTCAAGAAGTTGATTGGCAATTTCAGCATGTCGAGCAATATTTTTTGATTGTAAAATATAATTGCCATCATGCTTTAAGCCAAGCCAGTCAAGCCCTTGCAAAATTGCATCGATAGCTTGAGTAGTCGAACGTTCTTTGTCGGTATCTTCAATTCGCAATAAAAATTTTCCAGAATTATTTTTAGCAAATAAATAATTGAATAAAGCGGTGCGTGCTCCGCCGATATGAAGATAGCCAGTTGGCGATGGTGCGAATCTAACAACTACAGACATGAATTTAAAAAATTGAAGTAATAAAATTTAGAAAAATTGTAATAAAATTAATTAAAATAAAAAAATATGATATAAAAAATTTTAAATTATTGACTTTGGATTCTAACAATATCAAATTTAAAAAAACCAATTTTTTATGCGATAATGAAATCAAATATTGATAACAAAACTATACAAAATATTCCACTAGCTCCAATCTCTTCTGGTGCAGATATTGGCAGTAAATTGTTGGACAAAAAAGTCATTTCTGAAGATCAATTAAATATCGCTTTAAAAGAACGTGAAAGAGTTGGAAATACTCGAAGTTTAGGCGTTATTTTGGTCGATATGGGTTTCGTCTCAGAAGGGGCTTTGGGCGAAATTTTAAACGAATCATCGGGCATGAAAAAGTTCGATTTAAGAGCCTCAATTGTTGATTCCAAATTAGTAAAAAAAATTCCAAAAGATTTTGCGGTTCATAATAAACTAATTCCAATTTCATACACGGCAGATTCGATTTTAGTAGCGATGGTCGATGTTTTTGACATTATTGCCATTGATCAAATGCGTCGATTTTTCCCACCAAATTTTAGAATCGATCCAGTTTTCGTTTCTGAAGCTGAAATAATGCAGTCTATCGATCAATATTATGATTATGAGATGTCGATCGAAGGTATTTTAAAAGAAATTGAAAGTGGTGGTGCCGCCAAAATGAATGATGAAACACAGCTGCGTGGCGATTATAAAAGTCCGATGGTGCGTTTAGTTGATGCTGTTTTAAATGACGCCGTTCACCACGGCGCATCGGATTTACACTTTGAGCCTGAAGAAAAATTTCTGCGAGTTCGCTATCGTATCGACGGTAAAATGGTACAAATTCGAAGCGTTCACAAAGACTACTGGTCAGCTATTGCAGTGCGTATTAAAATTATGGCGGGAATGAATATCGCCGAAACCAGAAAGCCTCAGGATGGTCGTATCGAAGCCGAAATTTTGGGAAGAAAAATCGATTTTCGTGTGTCGACTCAGCCAACTATAAATGGCGAAAATATCGTTATGCGTATTCTCGATGAAAAACAATCGGTGATGACTCTCGATAAATTAGGCTTTTCTAATCATTGCATTGATATTTTAAAGAAAATCGTTAAACGTCCAGAGGGAGTTATAATCCTTACTGGTCCTACGGGTTCAGGTAAAACTACCACTCTTTATACTGTTTTAAACTACATCAATTCGATCGATAAAAATATAATGACACTCGAAGATCCGGTTGAATATCACATTCCATTGATTCGTCAATCGAATATTAAAAGTGATATTGGCATGGATTTCGCGACCGGAATTAAAGCGATTTTACGTCAAGATCCCGATGTCATTTTAGTCGGTGAGATTCGCGATAAAGAAACGGCAATCACTGCCATCCAAGCCGCCATGACGGGTCACCAAGTTTATAGCTCTCTTCACACCAATGACGCTTTAAGTGCCATTCCACGCTTGATGAATATTGGCGTTCCGAATTATTTAATGTCGGGTTCTTTGATTGGAATTATCGCTCAAAGACTTGCCAGAAAATTATGCAATCACTGTAAAAAAGAATTGCCAATCGAAGATCACGAAAAAAAATTACTTGGAAGTCGTTACGCTGTTGTGAATAAACTTTATAAAGCGGTCGGATGCGATAAATGCTCGGGTTCAGGCTATAAAGGACGAACTGCGATTTCTGAAATATTGCCATTTGATCGTGAACTGGATGAAATGGTTGTGCAAGGACAAACTCGCAAAGACATGCTTAAATACGCCCTTAGCAATGGTTTTATTCCAATGGTTGAAGATGGTTTAGAAAAAGTTGTGACTGGAATAATTGATTTAAAAGAGTTGATTAGAGTTGTTGACTTGACAGAAAGAATGTAATTGTTAAATTAATTTAATAATTTATTTATTTTGAATCCACAAATACATTCTTAAAAATGAAAAGTTTTTCTCAAATTTTTAAATCCGCCAATGAATTTTTAATTCCAAATGAACTTCTTCAGCAAAAGCCTTATGTGGCAATTACCAACAATATTGAAGTTAGCGTTTGGCCTGAATTTATCGACAGAAAAGCAAGTCAATTAGGTGATTTATTTATTTGGGCATATCACATTCGCATCAAAAATAAAAGCCTTGAAGAAATAAAATTACTATCTCGTTATTGGCGAATTGTTGATGAATGTGGTAATGTTCAAGAAGTTGAAGGGGAGGGTGTTGTTGGAGAAAAGCCCTTAATTATTCCAAATGCGGTCTATCAATATTCAAGTGGTTTGCATTTAAAATATCCATCAGGAATAATGTCGGGTAAATATCGTCTGGAGAAAATTGCAAATAAAGAAATTTTTGAAATCAAAATTCCCAATTTTTCCCTAGATATTCCAAGCTCAAAAACGGTTTTAAATTAATGCTTACTTTAGCTTTTGATTGCTCAACTTCAACTATGTCAATTGCATTAATTAATGGCTCTAAAATTCTAGGAGAAAAAAATTATATCCAAGAAGCTAAGCACTCCGAAATGTTAGTATTAGAAATAAAAAATTTACTCGATTCTAACAAAATTAATTTTAATGATTTAGATTTAATTATTGCCACCAATGGTCCAGGCAGTTATACCGGCATCAGGGTTGCATTGGCAGTGTTAAAAATTATTAAAATTACTACGCAAAAACCAGTTTTTACGGTTAATTGTTGCGAAGTTATAGCGGACAAATATTCAAAAAATTATAACAAAATTAATGTGATAATTCAAGCAAATGGCGATGAAGTTTATTACGCTAAATATAACATAAATAATAATTTTGAAGAGCTTGTTAGTCCAAGGATTAGTAGTGTTGGTGATGTTTTATTGGAAATTAAAACCGAAGAATTTTTATGTGGCTCTGCCAATAAAATTTTCAAGGAACATTTGTTAAAATCTAATCAAGATGATATGATTTTAGCTTATGATGTTGCAATTTATGGGCAAAAAAAGTTTTTGCAAAATAAAGATTCGCAAGATATTTTACCACTTTATTTACGTGATCCAAAAATTACTAAGAGAAAATAATTTTATTGGAAATTGTGGAGGCCAGGGCCGGAATCGAACCGGCGCATAGAAGCTTTGCAGGCTTCTGCATTACCACTTTGCTACCTAGCCGTGATAAATAATTTGAATTTTTAGATTTTAACAAAAAAATAAAATAAAAATCAAGATAACATTAAATTTAAATTAGAACTATTGCAACTAATAAAATTTTTTTCAAAAAATTATGACCAAAGATAAAATTTATTCTCAAAGTTTTAAAAATATCCCAAATGTACAAGATGTTAAAATGCATTTTAAAAAATGCTTAGAAGCTGGGGATAAATTGCGTAAACAAATTAAAAATTCGGAAATTTTAGCGTTAAATATTGTTCAACAAAAAAAAGATATAAATGAGTTTAAAAAACTCGCCAAACTCGCCGAAGGTTATAAAAAAATTATTATTTTAGGAGTTGGTGGATCTAGTCTCGGAGGCAAAACTTTATGTTCGTTAAAATTTCAAGAAAAAGTTGAATTTATTGAATCAATCGATCCAATAACCATCAATAATCAAATTAAAAAAATTGATTTCCGCAATAGTTTTTTTATTGTAATTAGTAAATCGGGCGAGACCATCGAAACCATTTGCCAAACTCTGATAATCATCGACGAATTTAAAAAACAAAAAATTAAAAATTTTGCCGAACAATTTATTTTTGTGACCGAATCTTCAAAAAATTCCATCGGCAAAATTGCTACAAAAATTAACGCTAAAATCGCCAATCATCCAACGCAAATTGGTGGTCGTTATTCATGTTTTTCAATTGTTGGATTATTGCCCGCAATCCTTGTGGGAGCTGATATTACCAATGTTCGTGACGGTGCCAAAGAAGTTCTTGAAAATTTTTTAAATGATGATGAAATTATAAATTATTGTGCGGTGCAACTTAAACTTTACGAAGAGGGTTTTATCAACAATGTGGTGATGCCTTATGTTGATGATTTTAAAAATTTTACCGATTGGTATCGCCAATTATGGGCAGAATCTTTGGGCAAAAATTCGTTTGGATCGACGCCGATAAATTCAATGGGAACGGTTGATCAGCATAGTCAATTACAACTTTATCTAGAAGGCAATCGTGATAAATTTTTCAATTTTATCATCGCTAAAAATCACAAAAATGATTTTAAAATTAAAGATTTAGCGGGTTGCGAAACTTTGTTCGGCGGTAAAACGCTTTCTAAGATTCTTGAGGTTGAACATCAAACTACGATTGAGGTTTTAAATCAAAAAAAATTACCAATTCGCATTTTTGAAATTGATAATGTTGATGAAAAAGTGATTGCGGGATTAATGATGCAAATGTTCTTGGAAACCATAATTGTAGCATATGCAAAAGGGATTAATCCTTTCGATCAGCCCGCGGTTGAATTACGAAAAGATTTAGCAAAAAAGATTTTAAAATCATTATAATTTTTAAAAAATGTTTTCAAAAAAATTAAAATTTATTTTAGAAAAATTTACAAAAGATTTATCCAAAAATTATTTATTTTTGGCTTTTTTTGCTTCTGTTATAGCATTAATTTCGGCATATATTTCGCAATATATTTTTGGCTTCGAGCCTTGTATTTTGTGCTATCACCAACGTAAACCATTTTTTATAATTATTACGATTTCATTAATTTTTTTAGTAATCAAAAAATTAAAAAATTATCAAAAAATCGGCGCCATTTTATGTGCTTTCACTTTTTTAATTAACGCCGGAATCGCTTTTTATCATTCGGGCGTTGAAATAAAAATTTTCGCCGGACCCGATTCTTGCTCTTCATCAAATTTTGATAATATTATTGATGTTGAACAACTTAGAATAGCAATGCTTGCGACCAAGGCAATTCGATGCGACGAACCACAATTTTATTTCCTCAATTTAACCATGGCGAATTGGAATTTTATTTATTGTTTAGGTTTAGGTTTGGGTTTGTTTTTAATTTTTTTACCAAAAAATAAATCCAAAAAAACCTAAAATCTCATCGCGAATGGGCGAATTTAGTTCGCCCGAAGCGATTCAACTTCTTTCTAAATTTGCGTAAGGTTATTCGCGTTAAAAAAATAGCCTAAACGGCTATTTTTAGCGAATAACGGGATCATGAGCGAAGCGAAGCAATCCCAGTCGCGAATCTTTTTTGAAAAAAAAGATGAAGCGTTTATCAACGAGGAAAATCTAAAGAGCAAATATTCATCGCGAATGTCGCGATTCATTCGCGACGTAGCGATTCAAATTCTCCCTAAATTTGCGTAAGCAAATTTAATTTACTTCAAATTTAACATTTATGAACTGCGTCAAAGCTTGATTCGAAGGCTCAAAGCGCCATTTTTTTAAAGACTTTAAAAGCAACAAATTTAAGCGCGGATTGTGTGAAATTTCAAGTAATTCGACATCGCTTACACTGCCATCTTTTTCAATATAAAATTTAGCAATAATTTTAGTCGAAAAAGCCTCGCTTCGCATGTCAAAAGGAATTTCAGGAAGTGGTTGAAAAAGTGGAGCAACTTTTTTTGCGTTTAAATTATTTTTGGAATTAGTGGTCTCAAGCTCTTTATTTTCTTGGTGCGGTTCAATTTCTTGTTTTTCGTTAAATTCTTTTTTGGAAATTTGCGGAAGTAAAATTTTGTTAATATTTTTTTCTTTTTGCCTTGTTGATTTTTCTTGATGTTGATTGACGAGCCCAATGAAATCGGCTTCAATTTCCAAAGAAATTAACGGATTTTTTTCGTTATTTTTTTCTTTTAAACCAATAAAAATAATTATTGATAAATAGCATAAAATAGCGATTGCGTAGCTTCGAAGCGGGTAAATCATATTCAATTTTTCACAATGAATGAGAATTTTTTTGCTCCAGCTTTTTTGGCTTCAAGCATCGCTTGCATGACGACACCTTGTTTGGAATTTTCATCGCTGGCAATTAAAATATTATTATTTTTATCATTAATTAACTTTTCTAAATTATTCGCAACTTCACTTGGCAAAACTTGATTTTTGTTGATATAAATGAGATTATCATGAGTTATGCTGATAGTTATTGATTGCAGTTGTTCGCTAATATTTTCGGCACTGCCCTTATTCAAATTAACCGCGACGCCTTGATATTTCTGCATGGCGATCGATGCTAAAATAAAAGTTGCCAATAAAAAAAACATCACATCAATCATTGGAATGATTTCAATTTTGCCTTTTTTGCTTGGATTTAATCTTTTAATTTTCATGAATTTTGTTATCGATTTTTAAATGTTCGATGATTTTGGTGCCAAGTCTTTCAAGGTCATCAATGATTTGATTTTGAATTTTCGAAAAATAATTAAAAGCACATAATGTAATCAAAGCGATGATTAAACCAAAAGCCGTGGCGATTAGACTTTCAGCAACTCCCGCCGTGACGCCATTTGGGTTAATTATGTCATTGGCACCGATAATTTTAAAAGAAGACATCATGCCAAAAATGGTTCCAAGCAGTCCAAGCAAAGGTGCCGAGGTGGTAATCGTTTCCAAAATCCACAAATTATTATTGAGATTTTTTTCAATAATTTTAGCTTCATCCCCTGCCCTTGATTCAAGCCACCAAGCAGGTCTTGACTTATTTTCATCGAGAACTTTAAAAAATTTATAATAATAATTTTTGTGATTAATTTTTTTTAACTCTTGCGAAAAAATTTTCCAATCGAAATTATAAGTTTCAATAATTCCTGCCAATTTTTCGGGATATTTGCTAAATTTTTTGATGAAAAATAATTTATCAAAAATTATTGCCAAAGCAATAATGGCAATGATTGAGAGCGGTATCATGGTGATACCGCCCGCAGTTATTATAGTAAAATTCATTTTTAGAACTCCCTTGATAAAATTAAATACGCACTTCTTCTTGGTGCAAATTGTGAGGCTTGAGCGCCAATTCCCGTGCCGTCGCGCAATGCATATTTTTTGTCCAAAATATTATTAATACTCAAACGCAAATTGAATTTTTCAATTTTTTGTGTAGCAAAAATATTAAATTGACTATAAGACGGCATCTTGAGCGTGTTGGCTTCTCCGCGACGTAATCCATTGCCATAAAGCACATCAAAACCTAAATTGGTTTTGGTTTTTGTGAATTTATAAGCCAAACCAGCTGAAGCAGTTACGCGTTGCGCGTGATCAGGATTTAAAGAAGTTTTTTGCGAATAATCAACTTCGGCAACTTCATGAAGATATTGTCCAGAGTTGATTCCTTTGGCTTGAGCCTTTTGATAAGCGACATTGGCAAAGGCGGTAAAGTTTTTGATTTTGTAATCACTCGAAAATTCTAAACCATAAACATTAGCTTGATCGTAGTTGAAAGGCTTGTAAATCAAGGCTTGACCGAATTGTCCTTCATCGAGCATATCACGAATATTTTTGTAATATCCATCGACTCCAAAATTTAATTCTTTAGTCGCTTGATATTTTAAACCCACATCAAAATAATCAGTTTTTTCGGCCTTAACTTTATCATTACGAAAAGTTTCGGGTTGATTTGTTGTGCCTTCAAACCTTTGAATATCAAGGTTCGAGAGCAGTTCAGCTTTTGGTGCGGTAAAATATCGCGAATAGCCCGAATGTAATTTAATTTTGTCATTTAATTGATAAATCGCATTAAATCTTGGACTAAAATGATGAGCATTAATTTGGCTGTTAACCTTATCAAATCTAGCTCCGCCATTCAATGTTAATTTCTCAATTGGCTTATATTCATTTTGTAAATATAAACTATAAAGTTGAGTGTTTTTACGTGATTTAGCATTGATATTAAAGGGCGAAGTTGAGGTTTGCCCGTCTTCATTCGCCGAAAATAAAAGATTTCTTTGTGAATCACGAATTGCTGTGTCGCTAAAATATAAGCCAGTTCGTAATATATTTTTATCATTAATTTTCTTGCTAAAATCAGCTTGAACACCCGAGTTTAAGCTAGATTTATCAATGTTTGAAGAGGTGCCGTTAAAAATTAAATCGCCAATATTATCGCCACGAAATTTTAAATCACTATGACGCACAAAAGCCGAAATTTGGTAATCAATTTCGCTTTTGGTAATTCCTTGCAAAGCTACGATTGCGAAGCGATTTGACTCGGTTTGGTTTTGATCAAGTTGCGACGAATTAATGTTTGGAGAATTATCAAGTTCATATGATTTTTCTTGATTGGCAATATTGGGAATTTGATAGCGATTTGTTGCGTTGGCGACAATTACATTAAGCCTTTTACTAGCATCAAGAACATAAGAAAAATAGCCAAATAATTTATCTTGTTTAGTGTCGTTATGAATTGATTTTCTAGCTCCTGTTGGGCTTTCAAGACCGCGGGAATTTTGCAAATAAGAGCCACTTAAAAAATAATTTAAACCTTTTTTGGAGCCACTAAATTGTTGATTCAAACCCGCAGTTCGGTTGGAGCCGTAAATCGCTTCCGCATAAGCTCCGCTTGCCAAATTTTCTTTAGAAACGTGATCTTTGGTTTTTATTTCAACAACGCCAGCGGTTCGGTAGCCATATTGTGCTGGCATCGCACCCGTCAACAAATCGGCGGAATCGATAAAACGCGCGTCGAGAACTTGCCCGAAGCCCGTAATTCCTTCGGGAATTATGACGTCGTTTATACGATATTGAATATTGCTGTGATCATTGCGGACATGAATTTGACCGTAAGAATCTTGCGAAACTCCCGGTGCACGCAATAAAATTTCATTAATCGAAGAAGCTTGTCCCCGAGGCAAATTATCGATATTTTCACGTTGAAAATTATATGAAGTTCCGTAAGTTTTTGGCGATAAATTGGTGCGTGATTTGTCAAGTTTTTTAGCAGTGATTTCATAATTAAGTTCATCGGCAAAAGCTTGAGAGGTAAGCAATGAAGCGGTTGCGATAAGTGTAAATATTTTTTTCATGTAAGTAAATTAAATTGGTTAATAACTGATTTTTTAAAAATGTTATACCAATTTAGGAGGAGCACGCGAAAGCTTGTGAGTAGTAGCAAAAAATATTTTTAACGAAAAATCTTTGTTAAAAAATATTGCTAAAAATAATAAATTTAATGCAAATAAAATTGCCAAATTGGCAATCGATAATTGTAAAATTTCAACAAAATGACAAATAAAACAATTTTGGTGATGCGATTCGGAATTATTTTTTGTCGGGATTTTTGTATAATTATTTTGCTCAAGAATTTTATTATCATTGAGTTCTAGATCATATAAATATTGGTGCGAAAGACCATAGCCTTGGCAAAAAATTAATAAAATTGCCAAAAATTTTATGAAAGAATTTCGATAATGTGTTGTAAAAAATAATTGTTTCATCAAAAGATTTGTTTTAAAAATTATTAAGTTATAAGCGCTTGACCTCAGGAATCTTCCGTTTGCTCTATATATCGACCTTTGACCTTGACCTTCAAAATTTTGGCCTTGACCGACTTTGTGGACCAAAATGAGCAAACAGTCCATTGTGCATG
>SYAR01000032.1 GCA_005787525.1 Rickettsiales bacterium | reverse complement strand
TGCGAGTAAAAAACTATAAAAACTATCTTTGGTTTTTATTAAATTTAAAATGATGGGTCCGAAAGCGTTGCCGATGGCTACTAGAGTAATGCCAATCGAAATTGCTACTGAGCGAATTTTGGGCGGAGATAAATCGATCATTATAGTGTTGCGAGTTACGGCGGCGGTGAATAGTGAGGTTCCAAGAAAATAAATTATGATTATCCACAGCCAAAAAAAAACAAATTTGAATAATAAAAGACAGCAGATGGAGGCAATAAAACTGCCGATGATGACACTTTTAATCATGCCAACTTTTTGACCAAGTGCAGGTAAAAATCTGGAAAAAACTACGCCGGCGCCAATTTGCGTAACGGTTGAAAGTGAAATTAAAATTTCATTTTTAACATTAGTTTCGAGGCGAAATGAAATCATAACCATCATGATTCCGTAAGCTATTGCCGAAATAAAAATTGACGAAAAAACCGCCAATAAATCTTGAACTAAAGATAAATTCCAAGTGAAGTTTTGATTTTCATCATTTTTTTTGAGGGGTAGTGGTGTAAAGCCCTCTCCTGTATGGTCGTAACTGCGAGATATCCCTGCGTTGTTTCGATAAAAAATTAGCATTAATTTATAAAAAAATTTTATGAAAATTTGCGAATATCGACCAAATGACCAGCGATTGCCGAAGCTCCAGCCATGGCTGGACTCATCAAATGAGTTCTGCCTCCGCGACCTTGACGACCTTCAAAATTTCGATTGGAAGTTGAGGCACATCTCTCGCCAACTTCTAATTTATCGGCATTCATCGCCAAACACATTGAGCAACCCGGTTCACGCCATTCAAAGCCGGCTTCGATAAAAATTTTATCCAAACCTTCTTTTTCGGCTTGCTCTTTTACCAAGCCCGACCCAGGAACGATCATCGCTAATTTGACGTTTTTGGCGACTTTTTTACCTTTAACAACTTTGGCGACATCGCGGAAATCCTCAATGCGACCATTAGTGCATGAGCCGATAAAAACCTTATCGATATAAATTTCTTCCAAAGCCATTCCAGCTTGCAAGCCCATATATTCAAGTGATCGCGCTACCGCTTCTTGCTTGCTTTTATCAGCAAAATCTTGCGGGGAGGGCACTTTAGCAGAAATTGGCAATGTGTCTTCAGGGCTTGTGCCCCATGTTACTTGCGGAGCAATATCTTCGGCATTAAGATGAATTTCTTTATCATATTTGGCACCATCATCGGATTTTAACGAACTCCAAAATTTAACAGCTTCGTCCCAATATTTGGCTTCTGGAGCCATCGGACGACCTTTGATATATTCAAAAGTAATTTCATCGGGAGCGATTAATCCGGCACGAGCTCCCGCTTCAATTGACATATTGCAAACCGTCATGCGACCTTCCATTGACAGGCTTTTAATCGCCGTTCCTGCATATTCGATCACATATCCCGTGGCACCAGCCGTGCCGATTTTGCCGATAATTGCCAAAATAATATCTTTCGCCGTGACGCCATTACCAAGCTTGCCATCAACTTTTACTAAAAAGTTTTTGGCTCTTTTTTGTATTAAAGTTTGTGTCGCTAATACATGTTCAACTTCAGAAGTGCCAATGCCGAAAGCCAAGGCACCAAAGGCGCCGTGCGTTGAGGTGTGGCTGTCTCCGCACACAATTACCATTCCTGGCTGAGTAAAACCTTGCTCGGGACCTACAATATGAACAACTCCTTGTTTTTTATCATCGAGATCAAAATATTTAATATCGAAATCACGACAATTTTGTTCGAGAGTTTCAACTTGAATTTTTGAAGTTTCATCTTTGATTCCCAAAGTGCCATTATGACGGTCGGCGCTAGTGGTGGGAACGTTGTGATCCGCCACCGCTAAATGCGATTTTTTGTGTCTTGGCTTTCGATTAGCAATTCTTAAACCCTCAAAAGCTTGCGGAGATGTAACTTCATGAATGAGTTGGCGATCAACGTAAATAAGGCTGGAAGAGCCATCATCATCGACTAAATGTAAGTCCCAAATTTTGTCATATAAAGTTTTCGGCATGTTATTTAATTTATATTTTAATTGTGAAAAATTGTAAAAAATTATGAAAAGTTTAAGAAATTTTTATAAATCTTTTTAAAAATTACACAAAAAAGAAATTAAAATCAATTTCAATTATTCTTTATTAAAATAAATAAAATTGAGTTTATGTTTTTCTTGATTAAAGTTAAAAAAAATTAACTTTAAAATCAAGTTCATGAATATTTTATTTCTCGGCGATATCGTTGGCAGATCTGGTCGCAAAGCAGTTTGCGATAATTTATTAAAAATCAAAAATGATTACAAAATCGATTTTACAATTGTCGATTGCGATAATGCTTCGGGCGGTTTTGGAATTAGTCGTAATGCCGAGCAAGAGTTGCTGGAAGCGGGTGCGGAGGTTCTTACGGGTGGCGATCATATTTGGGATCAACGTGAAATAACCAGTTTTATCAATGATTCCAAGCGTTTACTTCGACCAATAAATTTTCCGAAATCCTGCCCCGGAGTTGGTGCCAGAATTTTTTTAGCATCGAATAATAAAAAAATTTTAGTGATTCATGCCCTCGGGCAAATCTTCACCAAATATCAAGTAAATTGCCCGTTCGAAGCGGTTGAAGAGGTCGTTAAAAATAATCCGCTGGGCAAAGAAGTTGATGCGATTTTTGTAGATTTTCACGCCGAAGCGACTTCGGAAAAAATGGCGATGGGAAAATTTCTGGACGGTAAAGTCACTGCGGTTGTGGGCTCGCATACCCATATTCCAACTAATGATTGCCATATTATGAATGGTGGAACCGCTTACCAAACTGATGCGGGCATGTGTGGCGATTACGATTCGGTGATCGGCATGGATAAAAATGTCCCATTGCAAATGTTTTTGCATAAAAGAAAATTTGATAAAATGGAACCGGCAAAAGGCGAGGCGACGATATGCGGTTGTGTGGTCGAGGTTGATAATAAAACGGGACTTGCCATGAAAATTTTACCAATTAAAATTGGCGGAATACTTTCTAAAATAAATTAAATTCAATTTCTAAAAATTTATGGCAGGACACTCGCAATTTGCAAATATCAAGCATCGCAAAGGGGCACAAGATGCAAAAAAAGCAAAAATTTTTACCAAAATAATTCGTGAAATTACGGTTTCGGCGAAGTCTGGGCAACCCGATCCCGAATTCAATCCACGCTTACGTAACGCCATAATTGAAGCTCGAAATAATAACATGCCGAAAGATCGCGTTGACGCAGCGATTAAAAAAGTTATTGCCGGAACTGATGGCGATAATTTTGAAGAAATTCGTTATGAGGGTTATGCTCCAAACGGCATTGCTTTAATCGTCGAAGCGCTTACCGATAATCGCAATCGAACAGCCAGCGAAGTTCGCAGTATTTTTACTAAAATGGGCGGAGCACTTGGCGAAACTGGTTCGGTAGGTTTTATGTTCGATCGAGTTGGCGTTATTCAATTTGAAAGTAAAGTTGCGAGTGAAGAAAAAATTTTTGAAAGTGCCATCGAAGCAGGTGCAGATGATGTCGAGATCAATTCAGAATTTTATATAATTTTTACTCAACCCGAAAATTTTATTGCAGTTCGCGATATTTTAACTAAGCAATTTGGCGACGCAACTTCCGCCAAACTTGATTGGAAAGCTAAAAATTTAATGGAAATTTCCGATTTAGATCAGGCGCAAAAACTCTTGAAAATGGTTGATTTACTTGATGATTGCGATGATGTGCAAAATGTCACTGGCAATTATTCTTTTAGCGACGAAGTGGCGAGAAATATTGCTTAATTAATTTTTTTTACAAATATTTATAAAAAATTAAAGCAAAAAAACTATTCCCCGCAAGACTTTTTTTCTTGTTTATGTTCTTTTTGTAAATAATTGCAATAAGATCTCACAGAGCTTTTTAAAAGCAATTCGGAACTTCTTTGAACTTCCTCAATATTTTTATTAACCGCTTGTGGTAAATCCATATTTTGATAAAGCATGCGATAACTCGCCGACAAAGCTCCTGTGCGGTCGCGTCCCGCATTACAATGTGCGTAAATAACTACGGGTTTATCACTTTCTTTTTCTAAAGTTTGACGAATTTCTTGCAATAATTTGGTTAATTTTTCGTGATAATTTTTAGTAATTTTGTAAGCGATTGGATTGCTTGAAAATGGCGTTAATAAAAGCTCGGGAGCGATTTCAGAATAATTTTTAACTTCACCTAAATTTGGATATTTCTGAAAAAATTCTTGTTCTTCTTTAATTTGAAAATAAGCATCAAGATTAAGCAAACTAATATCAATTAAATAAAAATCTTGAAGTGGTTTTTTGCCTTCTTTTTCTAGAGTTTGATTGATATATTTTTTTAAATCGTGGTAAGAAAAAACTTTTTCTCCTAGCTTATTTACAAATGGATTACTCCCGCGAAAAAAATAATTTTGTCCAATATTATCAACAAGCTTAACTCTAGATCCATCAAGGGTTTTAGGAGTTTTTTGTATTGCTAAAAAAATAATTGGAAATGTTGAAAAAATGACAATGAAAATTAAAAAAATTTTTTTTATTTTGTGATTATTTTTGTGTTTTTTCATAAGATTTATTTAATTTTTTTAATAAAGCTTTTTTCCTTCTCGGCGACTTGAGTTTCAATGTTGAATAAATCAAGAATAGTGTCAAAAACTTGTTGTTGCGTATATTCTTCAAACTTTTTTATCGAGATTGGAATTGAAGATTTGACGATTAATGGAATTTGTGCTTGTTCGGGTGGTAGATCAAATCCCGGAGGCATTCCATGGAAAATTCGTCCCTCTTCGAGAAGTGATTCGCCGTGATCGGAAAGATAGAAAAAAACATATTTTACTTTTGATTTATCGAGAGTTTTAATGATATTGCCGACAACATAATCTACATATAAAATCGTGTTGTCGAAGGTGTTGTAAAGCTCTTCTTTGGTGCATTTATTAACGACATCGGCATCTTTACAAATTGGTTTAAATTGTTGAAATTCAGTTGGATATCTTTCATGATAACTCGGGCCGTGGCTTCCGCCACCTAAATGCATTACGATTAAACGCGATCCAGATTTATACTCGCTAAGATTTTTTTGCAAATATGGAATTGTGTCTTCGTCATAACATAAATCACGTTTGCAATTTTCGACTTTAATTTCACCAGGAATTACGCAATTATTGTAAAGCGAATAATTAACATAGCAGGCAGTGTTGATTCCGAGCTTAGAGGTGATTGAGGTGAGGAGGATATCATTTTTAACTAAAATTTCGGGAAGGGCGTAAAGCGTTGAGCCAATTCGAGCTTTACCATTTAAAATATGGAGATTTTTTTCTTGTGATAAAATTGGATTAGTTTGGCGATCATAGCCGTAAAGACTGAAATTTTTTTGACGCGAAGTTTCGCCGATCGCCAAAACTACCACCAAATTTTCTGGCGAAGTAATCGTTCCTGAAACCTCGATTTGCTTGACTCGATTGCTAAAATAAGGTTTTAAAGAATAAATTAAAACGCTAAAAGAACTGCGAATATAATTGACGGGAAGAAGTGTATAAATTATTTTTTTGCGTGATAAATTTCCGGCGCGATGAATGGTTTGATATTTAGAAAATCCGAAGCCGAGCCCAATAATCAAACAAATTAAAATAATTTTTAGCGATTTTAAAAAATATTTTTTTGGAAAAATAATTGTAGTTTTTAAAATTAAAATTGTTGGAATTATTGTAAAAAAAACAAAATAAATAATCATTTGTTTGGATAAAAGCGAATGAACTTCGGAACTGTCGGTATATATGGCGTTCATAATCATGGTGCGGTCAATCGAGACGTCATATTTTTTTATAAAATATAACGAAATTGTGCTTAAAACGCATAAAATTATGGAGAAAAATTTGATAGTTTTTGGGTGAGAAATTAGTAAGAAAAATATTAAAAAAACTGCGAAACCGAGGGTGAAAAATGCACCTAAGCCTAGATAATCAACTTTATCTTTAAGTATAAACCACTTAACAAATTGATCGATAATTAAAAGGTTGCAAGAAAAATACATTAAACCGCAAAACAACAGCGAGTAGTTTATATAAGAAATTTTAAAGTTAATTTTTTTGAGGAATTTTAAATTCATTTGAGAAAAATAAAGTTGTTTAATCGTTTAGAATTTATTACAAATAAAAAAATTTATCTACAAATTTCTCGCATTCTTTTGAAGGCTTTGGCGATGCCTTTTAAATTATATTCATCGATGGCGTAAGTGCCGATGGCGGAGTCGCTTCGAATCTTGACCGAGCTTGAATAGAGCATAGTTTCAATGATGCGAATATCGTCGGCACGAGTTTTTGCCCAAGCGTAATCGCTTTTGGTTTTTAAACGAAATTGGTTGGAGTCAACCAAAAAAAGAATGTGACTACTAATTTTAAAATCAAAACCACCAAAAACACTTATTTCTTCAACACGATCTTTTTGAAAACGAGTAATCATGATGTAGGGTTTTTTGCGCGAAGTGTCGTTGGTGTCGCTTGATACGGGGCTATTAACGATATAACATTTTTTAAAATCTGGATCTTCATCGGCAATTTCATAAATTTTCCAATTGTAAAAATTGCTGTCAAGGGTTTGGGCTTGTATACTAAAACTTGTTATAAAAAAAATAAATCCAAACAAAAAAAGATTTTTAAATTTTATATTTTTGTGAAAATAGTTGATTTTCATGACTAAAAAATTCTTTGAAGCGAATATTCTAAAATAGTTGTTAAATAATTTTTATAAATATTATCTGGAAAAATATCTAATTGCTCAAGAGCTTGATTAGAAAGGGTCTTTGCTATATCTTTTGCATCATTTATTCCATTAAATTTATGAATTAAATCACAAATTTTTATAAAATCATTTTGATTTTTTGCGGATTGTTGAAAGTTTTTGGCGAAAATTTCGGTAATAAGTTTTTTACTAGCAAAATCAGCTTTCTGATAAGTTTTAATTATGGGCAATGTAACTTTTCCTTCAAAAAAATCATTGCCTATATCCTTGCCCAGAGTGCTTTCATCCGATGAATAATCGAGAATATCATCAACAATTTGAAAAACCATGCCCAAATATTTTCCGAACAATTTTAAGGCATTAATTTCTTGTTCAGAGCGATTATTTAAAAGTGCCCCAACTTCACAACAAGCGGAAAATAAAACTGCAGTTTTGCCAAAAATAATTTCAAAATATTTTTCTTCGGTGAGGTCAATATTAGTTGAATTTTGCAGTTGCAAAACTTCGCCATCGGCTATGATTGAAGAGGTTTTGGCAAGTAAATCTAAAATTGCTAAATTTTGACTTTTCACCATCAATTGAAATGATAAAGAAAATAAATAATCTCCAACTAAAATGCTGGCTTTATTGTCCCACAAGGCGTTGGCGGTTTTTTTGCCACGACGAATTTCACTCTTGTCAACAACATCATCATGTAAGAGAGTGGCGCTATGAATCATTTCAACTGCGGAAGCAAGATAATGTTGATTATTATCATTTTGCGAACCGCATAATTTTGCCGAAATTATTAATAAAATTGGACGAATTCTTTTGCCACCAGAATTTATTAAGTGAGTGGAAATTTCTTGGATTAACTCAGATTTTCCAACGCTGTGAGATAAAATTATATCATTAATTTTTTTTAAATCATGATCAAAATTATTTAAAACTTCTTGGAATTTTTGCATTTTTTTTAATTCTTATTGTGCAAAATTAAAATTTTATTACGACATTCTTCAATTTTTGCAGAAATCTCTTGAAGTGAAGAGCGAGTAGATTCTAAAATATCTTTAGTTTCGCCGGTTTTAATATATTCAATATATTGATTAGCTAAAAAATCAGCACATTTTTCAAAACGCGAAATTGCCTCTTCAATAATTTCAAATTGTTGTTCAGCGAGTTCATCTTTGCTGTTCTCAACAATTTGAATTAGCTTGTCGGCGAAATCATAATATTCTATAATTTCATTATAAAGTTGCTCTTGTTTCGAAGTGGCCATTTTGAAAGCAATTATATTTTTAAAAACAATTTAAATTTTCAATTTTTATTTAAGAAGATTTTTAGCTTCATTTAAAAGTTGATCAAAAGATAATTCAAAATTACTTTGTGCCCACTTTATTTTCAAGGCTTTTAATATTGAACTAAATTTAGATTTAGGACAATTTATTTCTTCTAAATCAATAATTTTAAACAAAAAAATCGGAACCTGAAGATTTGTAATATATTTCATTATATTTTCCAAGTGATTTTGTGAAATTTTTGAAAAATTTTTGCAATAAAAAATTATATAAAAATTTAAAGTAAAATTTTTGGAATATTCAACGGCGATTTGATTTATATCGACCTCATCAATGTTTTTTGAGTGATATTTTTGTAAAAAAATTAAACAATTTTGTAAAAACTTTTTTTCAATTTTTGTTAAGCAAAAATTTTTATTAAAATTTTTTAAATCTAAATCTAAATTTAAAAAAATCACAGCAATTTTTATAAGTTTTAAATCATTTTTTTCAATATAATTTTCTAAATTTAAAAATTGCTTAAATGCTTCAACATCAATGCTTGAACGCCATAAAATTTCATCAATTTTTTGTTCTTTAACAATTGTTAAAACATTAATAATTTGTGAAGAATTTTGGCTAGAAATTAATTTTAAAAATTCTTCACGCACTCTTTCTTTGGAAAGTTTTTCTAAAGAATTTTTAAATTTTAAACAAGCCTCTAAGCCTTCTTTATCAAGCTCATAAGCATAATCGCAAGAAAAACGAAGAAAGCGTAAAATTCGTAAATAATCTTCTTGAATACGAGTTTTGGGATCGAGAATAAAGCGAACTTTATGATTTTCTAAATCAGTAAGACCATTAAAATAATCATGAATTTCGCCTAGAGAATCAAGGTATAACGCGTTTATAGTAAAATCACGACGCTTGGCATCTTCATAAAAATCTTCAACAAAATTTACATCGCAATCTCGACCTTTTTGATTTTCATCCTTTCTTAAAGTGGTAATTTGAAAATTTTTATGATTAATAACGGCGGTGATGGTTCCATATTTTAAGCCTGTCGGGATTGATTTGATATTATTTTCTTTAAGAATTTTTTCAATTTTTTCGGGTAAAAATTTACAAGCAAAATCATAATCACTGACTTTTTTTGCTAAAATTAAATCACGCACCGAACCTCCAACCAAGCGAATATTTTCACCAAATATCATAAAAATTTTCAAAACTTCGTCGGGCAAATTTGCAAAAATTTTAGAATTATTAAGTGAATTTTTCATTTAATTATAGTGATAAATAAGCCAAGTTCATCGGCTTTTTTTATAATATTTTCTTTGTCGAGAACCAAGGTAGTGTTGGCTTGAATCGCAATGCCAATAATTTTTGATTCATAACATTTTTCAACAGTATTGACGCCAATAGTTGGTAAATCTGCCTTGGTGGTTTGTCCGTTTTTTTTCATTTTAATCAAAACCGCATTTTTGGCGTAATCAATATTTAAATTTTTACATCTCTCGATCATTGAGTCCGTACCTTCGACGGCTTCAACGGCAATAATTTGTTTTTGCGAAACCACTAAACTTTGTCCGACATCAAAACGCGAAAAATGACGAATGGCTTTGGAGCCAATTTCAATGTCGATAAAATTTTGAGGCGAGGGGATGATTTTGGTGATGGTAGTTTTGGTGGAAATTATGCAATCAAGAAGTTCGTCGATACGCAAAATTTTTAAACCTTCTTTTTCAAAAAAATTAACAACGGTACGAAGAACAGCATCATCTCCGAGGATTTTATTAGCAATAATTTTGGTGAGTAAAATCGCTCCTTTTTTATCAACTTTTAAACTGGAAAAATTTGGCTTGGTGACGGCTCCGATAAAAACTAAATGATTAATTTTTTCATCATGAATTATTTTTAAAAATTTTTCAACTTCGCCATAGCCAATAGTGGTTGGATTAAACTGCGAGTAGTCTTCGCTATACTCTTCACCGAGTAATAAAAACAAAACAAAATGACGATTTTTTTGCAAACAATCATCGATTAAAATTTTTGGCAACCGCCCGCGACCCGCGAAAATAGCGATTGGAAATAGATTTGAATTATCCTGCATGATTTAATGACGCCCCGCCGTCGATTGATAAAATTTGTCCATTCACGAAATCATTTTCGAGTAAAAATTCAAGAGTTTGCACGATGTTTTTGGTGTCGCCAATTTTTTGGAGCGGAATAAGTTTTGAAATTTTTTCTACATAGTTTTCGTCAGCATTTATCTCAGAAATATATCCGGGGGCGATGCCATTTACTCTGACATGAGGAGCCACTTCAAGTGCTAACATTTTGGTAAATTCGGCGAGAAATTTTTTCGATAATAAATAATAAAAATTTATAGTGTCGATGCGGGCAATATTTTTATCGAGCATGTTTATTATTTGGGCATTTTTTATTTTTTTAGCAATAACATTTTTAGCGAAGAAATGGCTTAAATAAAGTGGTGAGGTTAGGTGAATATTTAAATTTTTTTCAAATTCTTCAGATAAATTATCTAAAAAATTTGATTTATGAAAAATCGAACTATTATTTATCAATAAATTCCAATTTGGAAAATTTTTGAACATAAAATCGGCGATTTTTTGTGTCGAAGATTTATCGCTTAAATCACCGTCAATCGTGGCACCTTCAATGTTATAATCTTTTTTTAATTCTTGAATTAATTTTGTCGCTTGTTCTTTAGAATTGTTGTAATGAATAACCAAATCATAGCCTTTTTTTGCTAAAGAAATTGCCATTTCTTTGCCGATTCTTTGACTTCCTCCTGTAATTAAAGCGGTATTTTTATTCTTCATTTTTTTGTTGACGATATAATTTTATATTTTCAAATAATTCACGCAAAACTTCCTCGATGCCTTTTTGCGTCACCGCTGAAATTTTAAAAATTTTCGGTTCTAAGTTTTTGTTATTTTTAATTAAAAACTTTTTTAATTGATTGACTTTTTTTGTTAATTCTTTGGAGTCGAGTAAATCAATTTTGTTTAACGCGATAACCTCATATTTATCAAGTAAATCAGGATTGTAACCAGCTAATTCTTGACGAATTACGCGATAATTTTCAACAATATTTTCTGA
>SYAR01000031.1 GCA_005787525.1 Rickettsiales bacterium | reverse complement strand
TTTTCTGCTAAACCTTTTTTGGAAAGATAATTCGTGATAGCAGCAGTTAAAGTTGTTTTACCGTGATCTACGTGACCGATGGTTCCGATGTTAACGTGCGGTTTAGTGCGTTGAAAGGTTTGTTTGGACATAATTAATTATAATTATTATTTAAATTTATTGATCAAGAATTTTATCTTACCAAAATATTAACGATAAAAAATTTGTTATTTCATTCTTAATAAAATGAAATTTTGCAAATTGAGAAATAACGATTAAAAATTTTAAAGAACTAAATAGGTCTCCTCAAAAGCTTTAGAAAAATTATATTTTGTTTTTAATTGATAAAAAATAATTTTTCAAAAAATTTTGTAATTCGTATTTTTATAAATTTTATAAATATAAAAATAACAAGCAAGAGTAAAATAATTTATTAAATAAAATTTTATTCTCTCAAATTTAAGGAGGACATATTATTTTAACTTTAAAATATTATGCAAGCACTTTTTCAATTTTTTTTAGACTACTTATGATTTAATTTTTAAATAATTTAATTTTGATAAAAATCTAAAAATTTAAGATTTTTTTTGTAACCACCCTGTTTAATTGACGGTATCACTCTGATTAACACCCCCACCACCACCTTCATCACCATCTTTTGAATCACCTTTTTGTATACTTTTAAGATTAGACTTTGCTGAACTTTTGGTAAGTCTTGCTCCCCTTTTTTGCAAAGCTCTTACCGCGTTGGTAAATTTCTTCAACATTTCAAAGCCTCCGGCGGTTTTAACATCAATAGCTTCTCCAGTAAGTCTAGCGATTACACCTGGAATTTCGTTCATAAATTCAGACAAAACATATAAAAATAACGCTGTTTTTAAAATTATCCTAAATCTTAATTCTACTTTACCTTTTTCAGCAAGACTTCCAAGAGATGGTAAGCCAACCCCAAATAATGCAAACCCATCTCTTTTAGAAAATTCGTTAAAATTTAATATACATGCCGCATTCTCATCTAATGGATTTCGTTTATTTCTGCCATTACAATCTGGATGACTTACTGCCTTTCTTTCTTGTTTTGTCGTAATGCAATATTCTCCGCATTCAATTCTTCCATCGCCATTTATTCTCGCCCCACCAAACATAACTTGCTCCGAAATACTAATAAAAATTGCCAAATATGCAAATAGAACAATCGGCGAAAGTGTAAATGATATTAAGTGAGTTAGCCACGCATCGAAGATACTCTTTGTTCTCTCAAATAAAATTAAAGGTATTATTATTGGAGAAATAAATACATAAATGATTATTGCGATAGCGCTAGTAATAAAAATATGCATTGCTCTTATTGCTGTGGAAATTAGACAAAATGCAATTATAAAAACCGACATAGCTATTGAAAGCCCAATTCCCCCGGTAAAAAAGGCTGCTATTATTAATAAAAAAATTGTACTAGAATTGAAGCTTGGTCCGTAATTCATATATTGCATTATTTTGCAATCAAGAGTATCCCAAATCATTAGATATTCTTTCCTCGGTGGATAACTTCTCATCATGCCATTGCCACTGCCATCTAGCTTAAACTGAGCACCAAAATTACACTTATCGCCTTCTATATCAGATCTTATTTTGAAAAAAATTCTGGAAACTTCATTTGAACCATTATAAATTCCGTCAAAAAATAGAGCTCTCCAAGCATTTCCATTTACAAAATAAACAACAAAAGCAATTTTTACAATATACATTAAAAATTCTTTTCTATTTTCTATATCAACCTTTCCGGCTAATAATTTAAATCCAAAAAATGACATTGATAACACTAGAAAGGTTGTTATTATTGATCTTAATCTACTTTGCAATTTTTCAAAAAAAGAAATTTCTTTAACCTTATTACCAACTTGATAATTAATCATTACTCCACTTCTGGAGATTTGAAGGTAATTATCGGAAGTGGAAGTGACTCCATTAACCACAGTTTTAATTTTACATTCATTTCTCGAATTACCAAAAGTTCCATCTCGGCATTTACTATGACCAAAACTATTTGTAAAAATATTGGCCATAGTTTCTTTAAAACACTGAACTATTGGTGCGGTAAAATTAACTTGCTGACCAAATAATATTCCACCATTATATTCAACACCACTTTGATCGTCTCTTGTTTTTCTAACTCCATTTTGCGAATCTCCAACAAAATCTATACAAGCTTTAGAGTAATAAGGACTCATGAAATCCATTCCCGTATTAACATAAGGTCTATTTGGCACCAAAGTGCAATGAGTAAAATATTGACAATAATTTTTTAACTTTCCCGCTTTTTCATTTAATGAGCAGTCAGCATTTCTTATTTCAGTAATAGCATTGCAATTTTTTTCTTCAACTTTTTTGGGATCCAGGGGAACAAATTTACCATCATCATCAACTATTCCATCTTTATAATAATCAGGATTAACAGTTCCGCCTCCCACTGAAAAATTATAGGGACAAAGACTATAACTCTGAGCACAAATTAGTCTTCTATTATCTCTTCTGTAAGTTTCATATACTATTGCCGCGTTTTTTTTAAATGAGCATTTTTGATCGCCTTTGCAAAATATGTGATCTCCGTTCCAAATAGTCCCGTCCTGACTATTAAAATAATAACTTTTTTTTTCAAGACATATATAATTCTGACTCCTATTTAAACAGCATTCATAAGCTTTCTTATAATCATCGCTAGCTGAATGATAAATTGGATTATATCTTTCGCATAAAAAATTTGCTGGTTGCAAACCTCTAAAATAATATCTTTGCGCCTTGCCAGGCCTAGTTGGATCCTTGCATTGATCGCCACTATTTGGATTATCTTCAAATTCCTTTCCACCATAAAACCACTGACGATATTTTTTAGCTTCTTCGGTATCAGAGCTTTCTGCAGAATTAATTGTTAATTGATTTACTGAAGATACACTAGCTTGAAAAGGACCTATTGCTGAATTGGTAAATTTTGCTGGATCGGGAGCGAACCAATCATGTCCACAAACCCTCACTCTATTATATTCTTCTTTAGCAACTTCATAAATTGTGCCAAGACCTGCAGTGAATGCGGAAAGAAGCACCACCCCTTGAGTCCCCAAAACTCCTGCACACGTTCTATCTGATAATGCTTTTTTACTTGCCTTAGCAATATCAGCAACATCTTTTAGAAGGGAAGGCAATACTCTAGGCATACAATTAGTATTGCATCCGCAATTAATAGCGGTTATTGCACTTTTTATTATAGCATATGAAGTTGCAGCAACCGTTACACAAACTGGATTTGTAAGAACAAAATCCATTTCTTTGCTAATTTTTCCAGGAGGAATAAACTGATCGAAGTCACCAACATATCCAGTTACTGAATTACAACTTCTAATTCTCTCAATGCCACCCCCCGTTTCATCAGCATAAATTTTTTTTTGCGGAATGCAGAGGATTAACAATATTGCAATTAGACAAATTTTAGAAATGTAAATAATTGGGAATTTTAACACTATTTTGAATTAATATTATTTACTTTTTCATTAAAAATTGGCAACCAATCTTTTGCATCTTCTCCAAATTCATTCATGATTTCATCTAGAATTGCAACGGTTTCTGCCCTACCTGAAAGAATATTTATAAAACTTTCCATACCACTTAAATCTATCTTAGCAACAACGCCATCATTATCTTGTTTTACCAAGAAAAATCTTGATGAAGGATCTGTGGTTCTTACGATATTATATTCTCTTTCCGATAATCTGAAAACCGATTTATATACCGAAGTCGCCTTAAGATTTGGTAAAAATATTTGAGTCGCAGTTTGCTGAACAAGAGTGTCAGAAATACTACTCTTCGTAGCATCTTCAACTGATTGAGTGGCAAAAACTACCATGGCATTTAATTTTCTTAAAACCTTGAGCCAATCTTTAATCTTTGGCGCAAAAACTGGATTATCGATTAACGCCCAAGCCTCATCAAGAACTATCATTGTTGGCTCTCCGCGAATAGAATTTTGTATTCTATGAAATAAATAAAGCAAGACCGGCCCCAGAGCATCTTTATCTTGCAAAATGTGGGCCATCTCAATTCCAAAAGTTTTAGCCGAATTGAAATCAATTAAATCTACATCATTATCAAATAATTTAGCGTGAGAGCCATTGGAATGCCACTTGGCAAGCCTTCCAGCGATGGTTCCCGGACCGGTTAAGCCCATAAAGGGAGCAATGTTTCGTAATTTTCTTTTTTCTTGAGGAATTTTAAAATTACCCGCCACCGCTTCATTTATTCTATCAACTTCATGTGCAGGAATAGATTTACCATCATTCGATACGAGAGCTTTTAAAAATTCAATTAAAAAAGTTCTATTTTCAAGCGTATCTTCGATTTGAAATGGATTAAATCCAGAAGTTTTTGAAGCACTTGGAATTATATAAACTCCGCCAATCGCTCTAACAAAAATTTCGGCACCACGATCCTTATCAAAGAAAAATAATTTTGGTTTAAATTTTTGGGCTTGGGCACATAAAAAATTTAATAACACTGTTTTACCAGCTCCAGTTGGACCAACAATCATGGTGTGTCCGACGTCTCTTACGTGAAAATTAAAAAAATATGGCGTTCCCGAAGAGGTATTCAAAACAGTAAGAGCATTACCCCAATGATTATTGTTTCTTTTGCCCGTCGGATAATTGTGAAAGGAAGCGAAGGAGGCAACATTCAAAGTATTTACCGTTGATCTTCTCGCCATATAATCACTATTGCCTGGCAGTTGCGACCAATAAGCTGGTTCAAGATTAATTTTTTCTCTAACACCAGATATTCCTGAATTTGATAATTGCACCATCGCCATCGACAATGAAGTTTCTAATTTTTTTAAAGTATCTTGAATACAAAGAATTGTTAAGTGATGTAATCCGAATGCAAATTCACCACTCATCGCAGAATCAAGAGCTTCATCAATGGCACTAATTTGCGAAGTAGCCACATCTTCCGATTGAGTTAATCTTCTTTGTTGTAATTGCATCGAACTAATCGCAATCGCTCGATCAGTATATGAAAATGATTGGCTAATTATTAATTCAAATGGCATTTGCATAAAGCCGTCCAATATTCCAGCATGAGTTGATGGCCTATATTCTTTGACTGAAACAACTCCGGCATATTTAATTTCGTTTAACCTATGAACTTCGATTGATTTTTTACCGAAGTAAAGCCTGTTTAAAGGAAGATAGTGAGAAATATCGCCCAATGGAATTAAAAGAGATTGAGAATTTCCGCAATTAACAAGTCGGGCTAAAAATTCTAAAATTTCTGAAAAAAAACCGTTTTCCGACTCTTTAATTTCAAGGACTTCGGCGTTATAATTTGCAAATCCCGTCACCACTCTTTCGGTAATTTCCTCAATTTCTTCATAAGCTTCGTTCATATAATTTTCCCAAGAAGCCTTGTCGGCTTGATGCTGAATCTTTGTTATCATATTTTGAATTCCCGAAATTCCACCCTTACTCAAGCCCCTTATAATCGTAAAATAATGTTCATTCATATAACATTCCGAATCCGAATGTTTCTGCCTCCAAGCCTCGTTTAATTCTTTACTAAATCCCTCTGGCATTTCTCCCTCTGGAAAACCTTTTTCTTTTCGTCTAACGGTATGAAAATACAAAGAAAAATTTCCTGAGGACATGCTTTTTAAAAGATTATTGCGTGCTCTTTTTCTGATGTCGACATCAATATCGTCGGCGGTTTCAAATGAAAATCCTTTAATTTTTACGACCCTTACCAATCTTTCATCATGCGTTATTATGGTGTTGTAATTCCAATGGCATTTATATGGAATAAAATGCGCCATCGAAACTTCTTTTTTAGCTACTTTATGTTTTTTGGTTTTAACGGTTGAAAGTCGCATGATTGTTATTTTTTTCTAAAAATTTATTATTATTTTTATTCAAAATAATTAATAATGCAATCGCTGGAATTGCTAACAATCCAGAAAAGATGAAAAAATTTATCCATCCAAAATAACTCGCATAAAATCCAGATGTTGAAGATAAAACGCTTCTAGAGATTGAAGATATCGACGAAAATAAGGCGTATTGCGTTGAGCTAAATTTTAAATTACAAATACTACTCAAATATCCAACAAATATTACATCGCCAATACCGCCACAAAAATTTTCAATAAAAACAATTGCGTAAAGAGAGCTAATAGTTTTTTCGGTTACAACCAAATATATAAATGAAAAATTAGAAACGGCTTGAAGAATTGTTGCCAACCAAAGTGCTTTATGAATTCCAATTTTTTTGGAAAGAAATCCTCCCGCGTAAACTCCCACAAGAACCGCGAACAATCCAAAGGTTTTTAATATTGTGGCAATTTCGATTTTTGTATATCCAATCTCTAATAAAAATGGCAATGTTAAATTACCGACAAAAGCGTCGGCGAGCTTGAATAAAACTATAAAAAATAAAATTGACATCCAATTTTTTCTTTCAGAAAAATTTCTAAGCGGGCGGATAATAAATTTAATGAACCAAATTTTAAAATGATATTTACGCGGATGCCAATTCACTCTACTTTCTTTAGCAAATAAAGTAGAAATAATGCACAACATCATAAAGCCCGACATCATTAAATAAACTAAATCCCACCTAATTTTATCCGATAAAGCCAGGGCCAACGAGCCCGAAATCAACATGCCAATTCTATAACCATAAATGTAATATCCAGACGCCACAGCTTGATCTTCTTTTTTTATCAATTCTATTCTATATCCGTCAATCACAATATCTTGAGTTGCCGAAACGCAAGCAACTAAAAAAGATAAAATTGCTATTCCTTTTAATGACCCAACTTCGCCAAAAATTCCTAATAAAGAAATTAAAATTGTTAATAAAATTTGCGTTATCATTATCCAAGAGCGACGATTGCCGAGTTTTTTGGTAAAATAGGGGATAGAAAGAGAATCAACGACGGGAGCCACAAATATTTTCAAAGAATAAGGCAAACTCACCAAAGATAAAAAACCAATGATTTGCAAATCAAAACCTTTGTCGACCAACAAAGCCTTGAGCGTTGATAATATCAACGTAATTGGAATTCCCGCACTTATTCCGAGAAAAAAAATTACTAAAAAATTCTTTTTATTATTTAAAAACATTGATTAAATTGTGCAAATTATATATTAACTGATTATTTTTCTTGTAAAAAAGAATTAAATGCAACATTTTTATAATATTAATTTTTAAAAAAAACAAATTTCAATAAATAAAATGCTAAATCACAAAGATTCATCAACAATTTATGGAACTACAATTTTATCAGTTCGCAAAAACAACCAAGTCGCAATAGCAGGCGACGGACAAGTATCTCTCGGTTCAACAGTTTTAAAATCAAACGCTAAAAAAATTCGTTTTTTAGGCGATGGCTCAATAATTGGTGGATTCGCTGGTGCGACTGCCGACGCCTTCACTTTATTTGAAAGATTAGAAAGTAAACTCGAACAATATCCCAATCAATTAATGCGCTCTTGTGTTGAATTAGCCAAAGATTGGAGAACTGATAAATATCTTCGTAGACTTGAAGCGATGATGATTGTCGTTGATAAAAATATTTCTTTGGTCTTAACCGGAAATGGCGACGTCCTTGAGCCCGAAGATGGAATAATTGGCATCGGTTCAGGCGGAAATTATGCTTTGTCGGCAGCCCGCGCTTTAGTTGATTTCGATTTAAGTGCCGAAGAAATTTGTGCAAGATCAATGAAAATCGCGTCCAAATTATGTGTTTATACTAACGATAATGTTATTATCGAAAAATTTTAAATTTATTTTTAATTAAATGAAAATTTTAAAATCACTTCTTTTAATAATTGCTTTAATCACTTATTCATCAAGGGCTTACGCTACTTTGAATATTACGATTAAGAATGAAGATTTAACAAAAAGTAAAATTTTATTTATTGGCTTTGAATCAAATGATTTTTCCATAAATAATGAAGCTAAACAAATCTTACAAAGAATAATTTATAATTTAAAAACTACCAATCTCGCTGAGCTTCTAGTACAAAATCAAATAAAAACTTCTCCACAAAATAACGAAATAATTAATAATAATTCAGAAAATATTTCTCAAAATATTTCTCAATCCATCGATTTTGTCGACATAAATGCCATTCCGAATTTTGATAATTATTATAATTCGGGCATTGAGAATATTGTCACCGCACAATTTAATTATGATATAATTGGCAATCTCGAAATAAGAATAAGAATGTGGGACATCTTAGATCGCAAACAAACTTTTGGAAAATTTTATTCTACAACGCCCGAAAATTATCGCAAAACTGCGAATTTAATTTCCGATGAAATTTATAAATCCATAACGGGCGAAACCTTGGGACACTTTAATTCGCAAATAGTTTACACTTCGGAGACGGGCACTTTTCGCAAAAGAATTAAAAAAATTTCGATGATCGATTTTGATGGCGAGAACTATCGCAATTTAACCGATGGTTCAGAAATGGTTTTAACGCCGATATTTTCAAAACGTCGTGATGAAATTTATTTTTTAAGATATTTTCAAGGACGTCCGCAAATTTTTTCACTAAATACTAAAACTTTGCGAAGCCAAAAGGTTGGAGGCTTCAGAGGCACTACATTAGCTCCAAATGTTAATCCCAAAACGCCAGATCGAATTTTATTAACAGCAATCGTCGATGGTAATAGCGACATTCATGAATTTAATATTCCTCAAAATTTTGCCAAAAAATTAACTAAATCGCCCGCCATTGATACTACAGCTTCATATTCTCCCGATGGAAATTCTATGGTTTTTGTTTCCGATCGCGAAGGTTCGCAACAACTTTACACAATGAATATAGAAACTTTATCTTTAACCAAAATTAGTAATGGCGAAGGTTCTTATTCCAAACCCATGTGGTCTCCGGACGGCAGATCAATTGCTTTTACCAAGCAAAAAAATGGTAAATTTTTTGTTGGAACTATGAATGTAAATGGGCGCGGTGAAAAATTATTAACTAGCGCTTATTTGGTCGAGGGAGCCCGCTGGTCGCCGAACGGCAGATATTTAATTTATTCAAAAAAACGCACTCCTTACGGACAAGAATCGATTCCGAGAATATTCATAATTGATATTTTAACTGGATATGAACATCAAATCCAAACGCCACCAAATGAAGGTGCGACCGACCCAGATTGGTTATAAAATATGATTTATCGTTATTTTTTTAAAAGATTTTTATTAATTTTCCCAACCTTATTTATAATTTTATTATTAAATTTTTTGATTATTCAAACCGCTCCCGGAGGTCCGGTTGAAAGGTTTCTATCACAAATTAATCATAATAAAATTTCAGGAGAAATTTCCGAATCAAAAATAAATAATTTTGATATAAAAAATATTTCTCAAGATTCATCAAGCTTTAAATATCAAGGTTCAAGAGGCGTTGATGCCGATCTAATTAAACAAATTGAAAAAAATTATGGCTTCGATTTACCTCTTCATCAAAGATTTTTTTTAATGCTAAAAAAATTTTTAGTTTTTGATTTTGGCGACAGTTTTTATCAAGATAAAAAAATAATTGATTTAATAATTGAAAAACTTCCCGTCTCAATATCATTAGGGCTGTGGACCGTATTATTAACTTACTTAATTTCAATTCCTTTGGGCATAAAAAAAGCTTTAAAAGATGGTTCAAAATTTGATATTTATTCAAGCACAATTGTAATTTTTTTGAATGCAATTCCGGCTTTTTTATTGGCGATTTTATTAATAATTTTATTTTGTGGCGGTAATTTTTTAAGTATTTTTCCGTTGCGGGGCTTGGTTTCAGAAAATTTTGCCGAATTAAATTGGTGGCATAAAATTCTTGATTATTTTTGGCATTTATTTTTGCCAATTTTTTCGATGGTAATCGGTGGCTTCGCCTCGCTCACCTTCTTTTGCAAAAATTCTTTTATTGAAGAAATTAATAAAAATTATGTTTTATGTGCTCGCGCTAAAGGCTTATCACAAAATAAAATTTTATATTTTCATATTTTTCGTAACGCTTTGATGATTGTAATTGCTAGCTTGCCGTCATTATTAATCGGCATATTTTTTACCAGCTCAATGCTAATTGAAGTAATTTTTTCTCTCGATGGATTGGGTCTTCTCGGCTACGAATCTGCGGTTTCACGCGATTATCCATTAATTTTTGCTTCAGTTTATATCTTTACTTTACTTGGTTTGGTTGCTAATATAATTAGCGATTTAACTTATAGATTGATTGATCCGCGGATTGATTTTGAAAGCAGAAAATAAATTTTATATAAAAAATTTACCAAAATTTATCGCATTTTTTATTTTAAATTTTATCAACAAAAAATTATTTTTCTTTAAAAGAAAAAATTAGAAATATGTCAATAATCGAATTAGAAATTGTTTGTATAGTCGCTTTAATAGTGATTGCCGGCTTAATTTCATGTTTTGAAACCGCCATTACCGCCTCTTCGCGCGCTAAAATTCATCGTCTCGAAACCGAAGGCGATAAAAGAGCCAAAAGACTTGAATATCTTTTAAAAAATCGTGAAAAAGTTGTGAGCGTTATGTTGCTCGCCAACAACGCTATTAGCATCATCGCCTCGGCTTTAACCACCAAATTTTTACTCGATATTTTTGGTGAAATTGGCGTTCTTTATTCCACCGTTTTTTTAACAATTGCGGTTATAATTTTTGGTGAAATTTTACCCAAAACCATCGCTTTACAAGCCCCCGAAAAATGTGCTTTACTTTTTTGCGGAGCGATTGAATTTTTATATAAAATTTTCGCTCCAATCGTGGCAATTATTCAAAAAATTATTGATTTTTCGATTGGAATTTTTCAAACAAAAAAAATTGCAAAAACTAAAGAATCTGAACTTGAAGAAATTCGTGACACCGTTGATTTGAAGGCGAAAGAAGGTGCCATTTTTAAATATGATAAAGATTTACTCGACGGCGTTTTGGATTTATCCGACACCGAAATTAGCGAAATAATGGTGCATCGCAAAGAAATCGAATCGATAAATCGTGATTTAAAAATCGCCGAAATTTTAAAAAAAGCCATTGATATTGGCTATACGCGAATCCCCATTTGGCAAGGTAATAAAGAAAATATTATTTCAATTTTAAATGTTCGCAAACTGCTTAAAGCTTTATATTTTTATAAAGGCGATATTGAAAAATTTAATCTCGATTCGGTTTTAACGCCACCATTTTTTTCGCCAAATTCTAATACTTTGCGTTCGCAATTATTTTCTTTTCGAAAGCAGAAAAGGCGCTTGGCTCTAGTGATTGACGAATATGGATCGCTTCAGGGTTTAGTTACTTTGGAAGATATTTTGGAAGAAATTGTCGGCGAAATTAAAGAACAAGATGAAAATAATGAAATAAATATTATCAAAACTAAATCAGGAATTTATAAAATTGCCGGCAAAACTTTAATTCGCGATTTAAATAAAAAACTCGATCTTGATATTGCTGAACAAGAAGAAGCTCACAACATTTCAGCATACATAATCAACCATTTAGGATATATTCCCGAAGAAAAAGAAAGTTTTGTTATCGACAAATTATCATTCGAAATTTTAAGAAAAAAAAGCAATGATTTGTTGTTGATAAAATTAAAAAAACACCGCGGAAAATAATATTAAATTCACAAATAAACTTCTTTATTTCCCCTTTGACCAATTTAAGGTTCTTAACAAATTTGTTTTAAAAAATAATTTACAATAATAAATAATTATTTATAAGTGATAAGGATTTAAAATCTTTATTCTTAATTATAGTTAATAAATAAAATGATTGCATCTTCTTCACTTGAATCACTTGAATTTCTATTTCAAAAACGATCACAAGCTAGCAATCAAATCTCCCCTCATTCTCCATTCGCCGTTGCCAGCGCCGTTAAAGGCAATGCAGGATTTCAATCTCAAACTGCACCAAATCAAACCCTAAAAAAAAGAAAAATTCTTTTAAATTATAATTCATGTCTTCGTTTGTGGAACCCAACTGAAATGGCACTCGAAATCGCCAAACTCAAGCAAGAAGGTTTTGAAGTTGCTTTTATTTTGAAAGGAAAAAATGAAGGGGATATTTTTGAAAGCCTGATTGAAGATAAAGCTGAAGGTGATAAGAAATATGATTACAAATTCAAAGATAAAAATGGTGAAGATAAAAGTATTTTTGAACTTTCGGATCAATTTATCAAAGAAAATTTTTCTAAATTAGATCATGAAACTAGCATCAATAAACTCAATTTAACTCGAGATGAGTCGATTATTTTAAGTTATGAACAATTTGATCAAGTTGATAAAATTTTTAAACAAGAATATTGGGCTGACAAGGAAAGAGTAAGTAAAAATAGTTCTTTATCTTATAGTTTTTTTAAAGGTGCGGTTATTGAATATCCATTATATAAGATCGTAGTTGGTTCGTTTGGTGATGAGGATCCTTTACAAGAAACCAATGACAAATTAATAAAATTATTAACGCATGAGGATTTTAATATAGAAGATCAAGATACCTTAATTGCCTTAGATAAAAATTTATGCAAATTAAAAGGTTATTATTATAATATAGAAAATTTGTTTAGTGATATAAGATTTTATAAAACAAAAGATGAAAAAACATTAAAAGTTTTTTTTGACAAAAACATTTTTGATAATTCTGGAAAAGATCAAAGTGCAACAAAACTAACAATATCAAAGATAAAAAAAAATATTTTAGGTGAATTGTGGTTTAAATGCTCAAATTTTAATGATGTTGTTGAAAGAGCAAAAACCTTAGATGAATTTAGAGATAAATCGCCTGATCAAATCGCCTCTTCACTTTTTCCAAATCAAGAAAATTCATTTGCAATTTACTTAAAATTTAACCCTGTTTTTCCATTTGATATTCTAGAAAGATACCAAGGGGAAAATGCTTTGAATATTTTTGAAGCTCGAAATCAAGATCAAACATTTCTTAATGAAACTTCGATAATTAATATTATTGCTCAACAACAAATAAATCAAACTTCTTTTGGCAACAAAATCCAGGTTAATTTTGTTCTTTTAGATAATGATGGTCAAGGCAATTTTATTGAATTTGAATTTCAACTTTTACAAAAAACACATAATTTAAAATCAACATTATCGACATTTATTGATATATTTTCAAATCCGCAAATCAATCAACATTTTAATCTTACTGAACAATTTGGTGATGCCATTATTGCTGATTTGTCTGGGAAAGAACTACAAGGATTTTTTGATTCCTCTAATTCAAATAGTGCTTCAAACTTTTTTGATCAACTCAATAATAATCAAAAAACACAATTTTTAGATTTATTAAAAAAGAAAATTAAAAATGCGGAAGCTTCTACAATTAAAAATACTGAGAAAGTAAGCATATTACTAACTTTGCAACATTTTTTAGATCAACCCAGTATATTAAATTTTGCGAAGCTTTTATTGACCGAAGGTTTAAATAACAATACTTCAGGCGACTTTAATTTTGAGTATCATAATTTAACTCCCGCATTTCAAGATTTATTACTTGAAATGCATGAAGAAAAAAAACTTGATTTGGATAAAATTAAACTCCTTGGAGAAAGTAAACTCTTTGCCAAATTTGATAAAACGCAATTGAGGTTAAACCCCTTTTTAAGCATTACTTCACTAGATAGTTATTTAAAAAATATAGAATTTTGTCTCGAAGTAGCAATTGATTTTGACTCCACAAAAATTTCTTCGCAAGGCTCAGCGGAATCGCCTTTGCAAATTACTTTATTCGATTTAAATGAAGAATCTTTAAAAATAATCAAGGAAAAAATCACCTCTGGAGAATTGGATCCTAGTAAAATTTTAAGTGTTGATGTTTTGGGAATCGAAAGAGATCAAGATCAAGATCAAGATCAAAATCAAAAAAGTGATGATGAAAAAACAAAATCGCTAACTGATTTTCTTGAATTATTTCCGAATTTAAAACTTGCGAAAATTGATATAAAAGCTATTGAAAGCAAAAATGAGCTCCCAAATAGATTGAAAGTATTCAGTAACACAATTGTATATATTCACGATTCATCAAATGAAAGTGCCGAAAGAATATTAAATGAAAATTCTTCACAAACCATTATCTCACCACCATCACCATTCACCGCCACTAAAATAGGCGATCCAATTTTTATAGGAAATGTAAATAGTTCTGGAGCATCCACACAAGATTCACCAGCCAAATTTTCAATGAAAGAAACTGGGGAAATTATTCAGCGTCCAGCATCCACAAAAGCTCTTCAAATTAGAACTACTTCAGAAAAACTGAATCCACATTTTGCGAAATTAGAAGATAATTTATTTGTTGATATTGATGAATATCAAGCAATTTCATCCGAAGAAAGTGCTTCGATTGAAAATTTTTCTCAACAAGATTTTGAGGCAAAAAAAACAGAACTTGGTTCGACTCCTTCGGAACGCGAAACTATTTGTTCTTTTTCGCGAAACTTGCAAGCCAACGCCAAAAATATTCTCCCCTCAATCTCTCCTGATAATAAAATTATTGGTTATTATACCGGGCCCGATTCGGCTAAAGTTGAATTTTTAAAAGATGAAAGTGGTTTTTATTATGCTAAACCCACTATGCAATGTCAAATTCATTATCTAATTGAAGGGCAAGAATTGGAATTACAAACACCAAATCAAAATTTAAATGATTTGCCTGAAAATGTTAAAAAAATAATCACAGAATATGTTGGCGATAATCCAGCAAATTTTCCTCTTTCAGTTAAACATGATCAATATCAATTGCCCGATTTTTCGACTAAAAAACAATTTCTTGATGATCTTTTCAACCTTAAAAATAAAGGCTCTTGTCGTCATCGCGTTGCTTCATTAGCTGATAAATTCGAAAATAATGGTCTTGAATGTGGCAAAGATTTTCGAATTATCGGCATCGATGGTAACCACGTGCTTATGGAGGTGAAAAAACAAAATAGCGATGAGTGGATTACTTTAAATTTGGGAGGGGAAGAGGGTATTTTAGAGAAGGCTTCTGAACCACCTTTAGTTTTAGCACCAGTAAATCCTTTGCCAATAAAATTATCAGCGCCTGAAACACCATCGCGGACCAGTTCTTTAGGAGGGTCTGATGGCCAATCTGGTGATCAAAATTCTAGAGTTACGAGGAGAAATTTTTTTTTGATTAGATGCATGTCTTGCCTAGGATTTGGAACTGGAGCTGTTAAACCGAATCAAAAATCTGTCCAAACAACTTTAGCTTTAGAGTTAGTTTTTACTACTTCTCAAGCGCCAAACCAAAATACCGAAATCATCGCCGACCCAATTAGACTCGAAGAATTAGCAAAAATTCAAGAGAAAAAATTACAAAATTTAAAAATCCTCGAATCCGCTTTAGATAAACTTCATCAAATCAAAAAAGTTGAGAATTTAGAAAATTTTAAAGAAAATTTTGAACAATTCGTAACAGAAAATAAATCTTCAGCATTATTACTAAAAACTACTGGCGGTGAAGAATTAAAAAATTATTTACTCAGGATGAGTAGTTCTTCGCAAAATCCATCAAGACCTGATGACGATCAATCAACTTCCACCGCCACTCAACACTCCCCCGCCCTAAGCACTTCCACTCTTAGCTTCGGGGCTTTTTACGCCTCTTCACCGCAAGATTTAACCGCAAAAAAATCGACTCTTCATATTGGGGGTGATAATAAATCCGTAAAAATAAACACCAAAACTCCGCTTCTTTCATTTTTAGAAAATGCCCGACAACATAACGACAAACAACATGTTTTAATTATTGATTGGAGTAATTTTGACGCTAGCTCGCAAGTGGCTTTTAACACCATGTTTGACAAAAATTCTCGCAAGATTGATGATCAAGAAATTCCCGATAATATTAAAATTGTCTGCATCGATAGTTCAAAACAACAAACCACCGATTCGTCAATTTTATCGAGATTTGATGGCGGTGCTTTAGATTTAAGTTCTATTCCAAAAAATCAATTCACAAAATTACCAAGCGAAACTTCATCAAGAGTTAGAGAAATTAATGAAATTGAATTTGACGGCGAAGGCTTGGTTAATTGGAAAGAAAAATTATTTGGCAGAATTATTGTTGATGGCAATTCAATTAAATGGGAAAAAAGTGATTTTGTTAAATCTTTAGAGGCTATTGCAAAAGATGGAATAGATTCCTCAAATCCAGATCAAACTGAACAAAAGGAATTGCATATAAACTTTAAAAATTTCTCTCTTGCACAACAACAAGAAATGAAAATTTTCTTTGAACAAGCCAAGGCTTTAGGTTCGATTGATTATCATGATTATAAAATTACCATTCCACAAGATTTATCGATTAACTTTGCTCACAAAGAATTTGAATTTACCGAAGTTTTAAAATCTTTTAAACCTGCGGATTCTGCGGATTCTTTGACATCAAAAAGGACTGAATCAAGGCAATTGAGATTAAATATTTACAAAAATTCATTAGCTTCAAATCAACTTCCAGCCGATATTCACTTAATCAATTCGCATCTGTTTGATCAATTATTAACTCAACCACAAATTGAAGGAAATCAATATCAAGAAAAAGCAGGTTTAATCAAATCAGCGAGCACTTCAGAATCAAAAACTTTAAAACTTTTTTTAAGCGAAGATTTAACTCCGCAACAATTTTATTGCTTACTCAATCAAGCACAAGAACATCAAGTTTCTTTAGAACTTTATTTAGCTAAAGATTTTAAAATACCAAATGCAAATCTTCAAAAATTTACGCAAGAATTTGGATTGAACCAAAAAAAACAAGATGGAGAAGTCCCAAAGAAAGATCTTCCTTTGACAACGACAACAAAAAAAACAACCTCTGGAATAGCATTAGCTTTAACATTATTTGTAATGGGAGCTTCTGATAAAGATCCTGTTTTGCCAACTAAAAAACCACCATCAATTTTTAGTAAATTATTAGCTGGAGCATTATTTGTTATGGGGGCCTCACCCAATCGCATAATAATCACCAACAATATTGAAGAATCTCTAAATAAAACCATAAAAGCCATAGAATCCGCTAACGGTCAATCATCTTCCGCAAGAACTATAAATCTTGTCAATGCTGAAGATATTTTATATGGCAATTTATTTGGCAAGAATCAACATAAAATAGTTACAAAAGAAGATGGTTCTCAACATTTTGCTTTTGAAAAAATTAAAACTGCCATTAAAACCAAGCTTGATGCGGGCGAAACCGTTATTCTCAAAGGCGAATTTTCTGCTGAATTATTATCTTTACTTCATCCACAAATTCTGGATTTACAAAAAGAATTTTCTAATTTACATTTTATAATTGAAGATAAAAATATTTCGAAATCCAAACCACAATCATCAAAACTTTCTTGGCTTGATCCATCTCTTTACAAGGTTGAATATTCTCCAGAAGTTGCGAAAAAAACTATGGAAGAAAAAACTGCCGAAGGTAAAATTGTAAGAGAAGATTATCATGAAATTGAAAGTTCAATTCCAGATGACTCAAAAACTCAAGCCGATGATTTTATAAAAGGACGCAAAAATAAGTTACTAGAACTTCTTCAAGAAAATCCAATCCTACAAATCTTTGGCCATAGCGGAGTTGGCAAAAGTTCATTATTGCGTGAAATCGCAAAAACTAGCTCAACTCAATCAAGTGATGTTGCGGTTTACAATGAATTATCCAGCCTCGAAGCTTGGTCGCGAGACACAAGCGAGAAAACCAAAATCTTAGTAATCGATGAATTTAATGTCGATGGTTCAACTAATTTTACGCTTTTTAGAGATTTAGCAAATAATCCGAAACAATTCCCGCAAACAATTTTTCACGATAGAAGGTCATTTACTTTAACCGAAAATCACAAAGTAGTTTTTCTCGGTAATCCGCCAAATTATGGCAATCGTTTTTCCCAAAAATTATTCGAAGATTGCCAAATTACCGAATGGCATTTGCAAGATTTTCCAGTTTCTTATATTTACGAAGAAATTTTAGCAAAGCCGATTTATGAAGGACTTTCAGCGGAATCTAAAACGAAATTATCGCAAGAAGATTTTAAAGAAATCGCTCTCGATGAAATCAAAAATTATAAAGCAAAAAATCAAGGCGACCCTCAAACTAAAGACATCTTACCTTCAGAAACAGTGCGAGAATTACAAGAAAAAGTTTTAAAAGAGATTGTTAAAAAAATATCGCCAATTGAATCTAGCCAAGTTCAAAATGCTAATTTTATTGAGACCGAAGCCAATCAACAAAATATTGCCGAATTAAAATCGGCAATTGAAATCAGAAAATTACAAAAAGATGGCAAAATTCCGCCTCAATTTTTAGGAACTTGCGGAGTAATTTTTGAAGGCGATTCTGGCGTTGGTAAAAGCGTTATGATCGAAGCGGTGCTTGAAAATCGCGGAATTACAAAAATTGATTCATTGGAAAATTTGGCTCAAGAAATTGCAATAGAAAAAATGTCGGAAATTTCACCCGAAATCAAACCTCATTATTACTATAAAATCCCCGCTAGCTTGCCGATTGAAGAAATTGAAAAGAATCTAATCAAGGCTTTTGAATTAGGAGTAATCGTAGTTTTTGACGAGATGAACACCCGCATTAAAGAAGGCGGGCTCGAAAAAACCATCAACGCATTATTAACAGGTCAACATCCACAAGATTCAAAAATCAAACCTCAAGCTGGATTTATGCTTATTGCCAGCGTCAACAAAGCAACCAATTCGGGAAGAGCGCCTTTTAGCCCAGCTATTATTGCTCGAAGTTTCGTTATTAAAGCCAAATCTTTAAGTGAATATACACAAGAAGATTTTGAAAAGATTATTGGAAATTGGGTGGAGAATGAAGAGGGACAAAAAGAGATAAAAGAAACCTCCGAAGTGATTAAAAAATTAGCTGAAACGCAACCAGAAAAATTAAAAAATTTACGTGATTTGCAAAAAATAATACCGAAAGTTTTGAGTGAATTGAAAACTCAAAATAGGGAATTGAGCCGAGCTACTTCTGTATTATAATAAACAATATTTGAATTATAATTTAATAACAAAAAACTTTGCCAATTTATTCAACAATAAATCCAGAATTGCGTAAAATATTCTTAGAATTTGGGGTTTTAAGAAAATTTAAAAATTCACGTGCCACATCCATATTATCTCCCGCAATAACCAAAGCTTGATAAAAAATATTCTTATCTTTTTGTGTTGCTAAAATTCGTAAATTGCTATTTTTCTGCAACTGACTTCTAAATAATAATCCGTAAGCTTCTTTGTTATTTTCAATATCACGAATTAACGAAGATTTATCTTCGGGAAGTTTGTTAAATATTTTCAAATTGCCCAATGATAAATTTTGAATAATTTTTTTACTATAAATTCCCGAAGAAACTCCATCATGATCAACAATCAAGCTTAATTTATTTTCATCAAGTATTCTGAGAGAATCTTCCAAATTTATATTTTTTTTCAATAATTTTATCGGAAAATGATTATTTAATTTTGAGGTCGAAAGAACCAACTCATCACTGGCAATATAAGCAACATTATAAACATCAACCACGCCTTTTTGACGCAGATTTTCAATAATTTGCGGATGGGCGGAAACAAAAACATTGGCAGGCGCTCCCAAATCGATCTCATTAATTAAATCGAAGGATGAACTAAAATTTATCGACACAATTACGTTATTTTTTTGCGAAAAAAGGCGTGCAATTTTCGACAAAGCTATCGACATATTTGGCTCAGAGAATACTGTTAAATTGCGACTTTGAGAGCCAAATGATTTAGTCGAAATTGAAGAAAAAAATATGCAAAAGATTATAAAGTTTAAAAGTTTTTTAATTTTTGCAAAGCTAGTAATTTTCATTATGTATTGGTAAAAAAATTATAATATTAACTTATTTATTAACTTACTTTGATAAATGAAATATTCTACTAATTAATGATTAAAAAATATTATAACCTAAAAGAAATTATAAATTTACTTTTAGGTTATTTTATTATTAAATTTCTAGCATTTTTTCACGATCTTTATCGATTTCGTTAAAAACGTCTTCCCAGCTTCCAGTTGTAGAAGCTTTGCTATATTCGGTAACGCGATTTTCAAAGAAATTCGCATGCTCAACTCCGTTCAAAATTTCATCGAGCCAAGGAAGTGGATTGTTATCGATCATATAAATATCTTTTAAGCCAAGTTGATTCAAACGACGATCGGCGATGTAACGAATATAACGCTTCACTTCACGAGAAGTCAAACCTTCAATATTGCCAAATTCAAAAGCTAAATCGATGAAAGCATCTTCGAAATGGACAATTGTAGCACAAGCTTCATAAAGATGACCCTTCAATTCTTCATCCCAAACTTCAGGATTTTCTTGAATAAAAGTTCTAAATAATTTTATGATTGAAGCGGTGTGTAAAGATTCATCACGCACCGACCAAGCCACGATTTGACCCATTCCTTTCATTTTTCCAAATCTTTGGAAATTTAATAAAATTGCAAATGAAGCGAAAAGTTGTAGGCCTTCGGTGAAGCCTCCGAATACTGCTAGAGTAATCGCTATGTCTTTTTTAGTTTTAGTATTAAATTTATGCATGTAGTCATATTTATCTTTCATTTATTTATATTTCATGAAAGCTTGATATTCGGTCTCAGGCATGCCAATAGTGTCGAGAAGATGTGAATAAGCGGCGATGTGAACAGTTTCCATATTAGAAAAAGCCGACAACATCATTTGCACTTCAGTTGGCTTGAAGACTTGAGAATAATGCTTCATATAGCAATTATTAACTTCAATATCGGCTTGCGTAAAAAAGCGAAAAATTTGTGTTAATAAATTTTTTTCACCAACAGTTAAATTATGTTTCCAATCGCGAACATCATCGGCCAAAGGCACTTCTTCGGGAAGCCAATGAATTTGTTGTTGTTTTAACCAAGCATCGTAAGCCCAAGGGTACATAAATGGTTTATAAATCGGTTTTGAATCAATGAGTGACATAAATTATGAGCGTTAAGTTTTATGAAAATTAGTTACTTTTTATTATTCCATTTAATTTTATTTTTTGCAAAAGTAATTTTCGCTAATTTTCGTTTTTTAAATTAAAAAAACAAGATGTTGTATTTATTTTAATTAAAATTTACTTTATATTGTGTTGGTATTTTTTTAAGAAACAAATTAATTTTATTTTTTTAAAACATAATCATTGATTTTTTCTTAAAAAATAATATTGTTTTAATAATTTCAATTTCATTTGAATTTTTTATCAACTTTAAATTAATCAAAATATGTCAGTTTTAGTCGGAAAAATAGCCCCAGATTTTACTGCGGCAGCGGTTATGCCCAATAATGAAATCGATGACAATTTCAATCTTCATTCTTATCTTAAAGGTAGAATTGGAGTTTTATTCTTTTATCCCCTAGATTTCACTTTCGTTTGCCCTTCGGAAATTATCGCTTTTGCCAATCGTATAAAGGATTTTAAAGATCGCGGTGCCGAATTAATCGGAATTTCGGTTGATTCAAAATACACGCATTTAGCTTGGAAAAATACTGAAGTTAAAAAAGGTGGAATCGGCGATATTAAATATCCTTTAGTGTCCGATTTAACTAAACAAATCGCTCGCGATTATGATGTTTTAACTGGAGAAGCTGTAGCTTTGCGTGGCACTTTCTTAATTGATCAACAAGGAATAGTTAGACATCAAGTTGTTAATGATTTACCGCTTGGCAGAAATGTTGAAGAAGCTATAAGAATGGTTGATGCACTAAAATTCTTTCAAGAAAATGGTGAAGTTTGTCCTGCCAATTGGAGTAAAGGTAAAAAAGGTATGAAAGCCAACTCAAAAGGAGTTGCTGACTATCTCGAGCACAATGCTAGCGATTTATAATTTTAAAATAAAAATAGTGCCAGAATTATTTTTGGCACTATTTAAAAAATGTTGTTGACTAAAAATTTATTTTTTTTAAAATCAACTCCCTTAAATTTATTTAGGCTTAAGAAATTACATATTTAAGTAATTTTCTTTAAGTTTTTTCAAATATTTATTTAATCTTTATTTAATAAAAAATCTTTTTTAACCTAGATAATATTGGTTTAAATCTGATTTATAATAAAAAAATTATGCCAACAGTTAATCAATTAATTAGAAAGCCTAGAATTAAGCAAGTCGCAAAAAACAAGGTTCCGGCAATGAAAGGTTGCCCACAAAAAAGAGGTGTTTGTACTCGTGTTTATACCACAACTCCAAAAAAACCAAACTCGGCACTTCGTAAAGTTGCTCGTGTCAAATTAACTAACGGTTTTGAAGTTATCGCTTATATTCCAGGAGAAGGTCACAATCTTCAAGAGCACTCTGTTGTTGCGATTCGCGGTGGTCGTGTTAAAGATTTGCCGGGTGTTCGTTATCATATTGTGCGTGGATCACTTGATACTCAAGGCGTTAAAAATAGAAAACAAGCCCGTTCAAAATACGGTGCTCAAAAACCTAAATAAAAAATAAAATCTTAAAATTATGAGAAGAAAAGCGGCAAAAATCAGAAAAATATTTCCCGATGCCAAATATAACGAGGTAATTGTATCTCGTTTCGTAAATCGCTTGATGAACGATGGTAAAAAATCTGTGGTTGAACAAGCTATTTATCAAGCTTTCGAAGATCTTGAGAAAAAACTTAAAAAACATCCGGTAGAAATTTTTAAAGAGGCTTTAGAAGTTATAACCCCAAAAATCGAAGTTAGATCTCGAAGAATTGGTGGAGCAACTTATCAAATTCCTGTTGAAGTTTCGGCGCGTCGCGGTTCGGCTTTAGCTTTAAAATGGTTAAAAATCGCCATCGAAAATATCAAAGGTAAAAAACTTTCAAACAAAGTTATAACTGTTATTCTCGAATCTTTAGAAAATAAAGGATGGGCAGCCAAGAAAAAAGAAGAAGTTTTCAAAATGGCCGAAGCCAACAAAGCCTTTGCTCACTATAGATGGTAATATAATTAAAAAACACCACATTAAAAACCAAAAAACACTTCACATGCTATAAATACAAATCCCAATTTCAACTCTCACTCAAAATAAATAATGAGAAATATTTTTAGAAAAATATTTTATTTCGACTCATGGTCAATTGGTATGGCACAATGCAAAATCGAAAATTTTCAAAAAAATAAATCTCCAATAATTTGGTTTAAAAACTTTTCAAAAACCTCTTTTAATGCCGATCCATTTGGATTTAAAATTGACAATAAAAAATATATTATTTTTGAAGAATATTCGCAGATTCTTAAAAGGGGTCGCATCGCTGTCGCTGAAATTTCCAAGGATAAATTAATCAATAAAAAAATTGTTTTGGATGATAAAAAACATTTATCTTATCCCTTTATTTTCGTTGAAAATAATGAGATTTTTATGATTTGCGAAGCTTATAAATCTAAAAAATTAACTTTATATAAAATTAATAAAGCTAATTTATCTTTGCAAAAAATTCGAGAAATTTTTTCTAATCATGAGGCGATTGATCCTACAATTGTCAAGTTTGGAGAAAAATATTGGTTATTTTATTCTAAAAAAGAAAAGCCCGAAGAGAACTTGTATTTAGCTTATGCCAATTCATTAAATGAAGATTTTATTCAACATCCAAAAAATCCAATAAAATCTTGCAAAGCTTCGGCGCGAAGCGGTGGAACGCCTTTTATTTTAAATAATGAACTTTATCGACCAGCCCAAAATTGTCAAAAATTTTATGGCGAAAAAATCACGATAAATAAAGTTAATATTTTAAATGAAAATGATTTTAACGAAGAATTTTGTTATGAAATTTTACCTCCAAAAAATACTAACTATAATCAACATAATTTTTTTGCCATCCATACAATATCATCACTTGAGGACGAGACATTAATCGATGCTTTACAGAAAAAATTTGTAATTTATAAGCCTTTGATAAGTATTTTTAGAAACCTTAAGAAAATAGTTGTCAATTAGAAAAAAAAATTTATCATGTTTTAGCATTTTAGGATTATCTAAGAAAATAAAATAAAAAATCTTTTTTCAGAATAAAATTTGATATAAATATAAATTACAAATTTTTATAAATCCTTTATAAAATCTCAAAAAACATTAACATTAATTAACTTTGCTTTATGGCACGACAAATTGAAATCGAAAAATATCGTAATATTGGCATCATGGCTCACATCGATGCAGGAAAAACCACCA
>SYAR01000030.1 GCA_005787525.1 Rickettsiales bacterium | reverse complement strand
AAGATTTTCGAACTCACGAACCGTGAGTAACGAACTCACACTGTTCGCAATTCGGACAGGGTGAGATGGCGTTCGCTTCGCTCACTTGAAATCTTCAAGATTTTTCTAGATTCACTTCGTTCATCAAGAAAAATTACTAAGATTTTCGAACTCACGAACCGTGAGTAACGAACTCACACTGTTCGCCAATAAAAAAGGGCTCCCCGAAGGGAGCCCTTTTTTATTGGCGGACAGGGTGAGATTCGAACTCACGGTACATCGCTGTACGGCAGTTTTCAAGACTGCTGCCTTAAACCGCTCGGCCACCTGTCCATATATGAAATGTTGTATTAGTTAGAATTAAGCCATTTTTTTGGAAGAAATCTTCAACAAAGATAATTTTCTAAAATTATTTCGCAAGGTGAAATTTATAAAAATAAATCTTTTATAATCAAAATTAGCAATGAAAAGTTATTTCTTCTTAACTTAAATAATTATTTTGAAGTAAAAAAATATTTATGAAGAAAATAAAAACTTTTTATTCTGAATTAGTATAAATAATTAAAAGTAGTTGATGGTGATTATATTCTAACTGCAAGGTTTTGTGATTTCAAATATTGTTTTGCTTCTTGAATTGAATGAGTTTTGAAGTGAAAAATTGAGGCTGCCAAAACTGCCGAGGCTCCAGATTTCAAGCCCGAAGCGAGGTGATCTAAATTGCCAACTCCGCCCGAAGCAATCAATGGAATATTGATTACCGAAGAGATTTTTTTGATTAAATCTAAATCATATCCTGATTTAGTGCCGTCTCTATCCATCGAAGTTAATAAAATTTCTCCAGCACCTAATTTTTGGACTTCGATTGCCCAATTGATTGCATCAAGACCAGTTGCTTTAGAGCCACCATGAGAAAAAACTTCGTAATTTCCAGCTGAATTTTTTTTAACATCGATCGCTACCACGACGCATTGTGCACCGAATTTGCGTGAGGCATCTTGAATTAATTGAGGATTTTCGATTGCCGATGAATTTATCGAAACCTTGTCGGCTCCGCATTTCAAAAGGGTTGAGAAGTCTTCGATTTTATTAACTCCACCACCAACTGTAAAAGGAATAAAACATTTTTTGGCAACTTTTTTGACCATTTCAAACATGGTCGAACGATTTTCTTTTGAAGCGTTAATGTCAAGAAAACAAAGCTCGTCGGCTCCGGCTTGATAATAAAATTGTGCTTGAGCAATTGGGTCGCCAGCATCTGCCAGATTTTCAAAATTTACACCTTTGACAACTCTTCCATCTTTGACATCGAGGCAGGGAATTATGCGGTATTTTAACATTACATCATCCTATTTAAAACGTCATTTCCCGGTTTGTCAAAAAAGCGATGACGAATTACCGCTAAAATATGAATCACGATTAAACCTAGAAGTGTAAAGGCGGAAAGCTCATGGGCTTCGGCAAAAAATTCGGCGATTTCATAATTTGCTTCAAAAAAATTCGGTAATTCGATGGCAAAAAGTTTAACCGGATAACCAGCAAAACTCGACATTAAATAACCCGAAAATGGCGTCGTAAACATTAAAAAATATAAAGCCAAATGAGCAAATTTTGCCAATTTTTTTTCGAGAGCCGAAATAGCGAAGGGCAGGGCTGGCGCGCGGGTTAAGAGGCGATTTATAATGCGTAAAAAAACTAAAATTAAAACTATAACTCCGAGAGATTTATGAAGATTATAAATATCGAGACGATTGGCGGAATCTTTGTCGAGAAAATCATTCATATAAATTCCAAGACCAAGCAAAAAAATTATCAAAACTGCCATGACCCAATGAAGGATGCGAGAAGTTAAAGCGTATTTCATAGTGTTTAGGTTTAAATTCATATTGTTCTTTTTTGTTCTACAATTTCATAACATTCAATGATATCTTTTTCTTTAAGATCTTCGAAATTTTCAAAAGCGATACCGCATTCAAAGCCGTTTTTAACTTCTTTAGCGTCTTCTTTAAAGCGTTTTAAAGTTTTTAAAATTCCATCGTGAAGAACTATATTATCGCGCAATAAACGTGCTTTGCCATTTCTTTTGATTATCCCATTGATTACAAAGCAACCAGCAATTTTTCCAATATTAGTAATTTTAAAAATTTGACGAATTTCAGCTTGACCAAGATATTCTTCACTTTTAAGTGGGGTTAATAATCCAGAGAGTAATAATTTCAAATCGTCAACCAAATTATAAATGATCGAATAATAACGAAGTTCAACGCCTTTTGTGTTGGCTAGTTCTTTGGCGGAAGGATTGGCACGAACGTTGAAACCGATGATCATTGCACCCGAAGCGGTCGCCAGACTAACGTCGCTCTCGCTTATTCCACCCGTTGCCGAGTGAATAATTTTGATGGCAACTTCGTCGGTGCTAAGTTTGGAAATCGTTCCGGATATAGCTTCAACCGAGCCATGAACATCACCTTTGATGATAATATTTAGATATTTTAATTTACCTTTTCCTGATTCTTTGAAAATATCAGAAATTGATTTGGCAGAATTTTTTAAAGCTTTCAATTCTTTTTCTTTGCGTAAACGATAAGAAATAATTTCACGGGCTTGACGCTCTTCATCGACCTCAACGAATTTATCGCCAGCATTTGGAGCGCTATCTAACCCTAGAACCTCAACGGGAACTGACGGTGTGGCGGTTTTTATATTTTTACCAGTATCATCATTCATTTTACGAATTTTACCGTAAGAAGTGCCGACAACGACTAGATCGCCAACGTCAAGAGTGCCTTTTTGCACTAGCATTGTGGCGACAACTCCGCGCGCGGGATCAACTCGTGATTCAATAACTACGCCACTTGATTTACCGCGATATGGGGCTTTAAGTTCAAGAAATTCGGCTTGAAGCAAAATCGCTTCTTCGAGTTTATCAAGATTAGTTTTGGCTTTGGCGGAAACGGAAATAAACATGACGTCGCCTCCTAAATCTTCGGAAATAAGTTGGTGATTCAAAAGTTCATTTTTAACGATTTGAGGATTAGCCCCCGGTTTATCAATTTTATTGACTGCAACGATGATTGGAACATTGGCGGCTTTGGCATGGTTAATGGCTTCAATTGTTTGCTCTTTAACGCCATCATCGGCCGCAACTACCAGAACGACAATATCGGTGACGTTAGCACCGCGTGAACGCATTTCGGTAAAGGCTTCGTGCCCTGGAGTGTCGAGAAATGTGATAAATTTATGATCTTTAGTTTGAATTCTCGAGGCACCAATATGCTGAGTGATTCCGCCATGTTCACCCGAAGCGACGTCTGTAGTTCGCAACGCATCAAGCAAAGAAGTTTTACCGTGATCGACGTGACCCATAATTGTAACTACCGGTGCTCTTGGTAATAATTCAGAGTCCTCGCCACCAATATTATCTAGAACATTTTCCACATCAGAATGAGAAACTCTTTTGCTGGTGTGACCAAATTCATTAACGATAATTTCGGCGGTTTCGGTGTCTATTGCTTGATTACTGGTTACCACCATGCCCATAGTGAATAATTTTTTTACAACATCTCCCGCCTTTTCCGACATACGCTCAGCGAGCTCTGAAACCGTAATTAATTCAGGTAAATTTACTTCACGAATAATTTTTTTATATTCTTTTGGCTCTTCTTTAATTTGAATTTTGTGTTTTTTACGCCGCGAAAAACCAAAATCATCATCGGTATCATCCGAGCTTATAATGTAGGTGAGTTTTCTTGAATTAAATTTTTGATCCTTGCTTAAATCCTTGATATTAGGCTTTTTACGTGCCTCTTCTTCTTGAAAAGCTTTTTGTTGTGGAGTTTGATTTTGATAAACGGGTTTTTTAAATTTTTTCTTTTCATTTTCAACTCGATCTTTTTCTAGTTGTTCTTTTTTGCGTTTTTCTTCTAAAATTTTTTCACGCTCTTCTTTTTGTTTGTTAGCAATTTGAAGACTTTGTTTAATTTTATTGCGAACGTCAAAGCCGTCTAACTCTTTGTTTTCTAGGGTTAAAGTTGATTTAACATTTGTTTCTTCAACAATAACTGGCTCGATAATTTCAGGGGATATTTCGACTTTTTGATTTTCTTCAATTAATGCTGAAGCTTGTTTTTCTAAGGCTTCAGCTTCATTTTGACGATTTTCTTTGGTAATTTTACTTAGAATCTCGTGAGTTTTTATATCGCTTTCAACAGGTTTTGAAGAATCCTTTGAAATGGCTTTCATTCTTGCTTCAAGCTCATTTTTATTTAAGTCTTTTGAATTTAAATCTTTTGAATTTAAATTAAACGAATCTTTTTGAGGATTTTTGCGACCTTTAATTGTTACCTGAACCGAGTGCGAAGATTTTTTATCATTAGAGTTGTTGCTTGTGGTGTTGGAATTATTTATAACCGAAGGCGATAGCTTTAGAGTAAGCTTTGAGCGGGTTGGATTATTATTATTTTTATCGGTCATTATTAAAAAATTAAATTTTTAGTTAGTAAAATTCATAAAGTTATGAGTTTCTTTGTAAATATTCTTCGGCTCGACGTTTGATTTCTTTGGCAATATCTTCATCAAAACCCTGAATTGAAGAAATGTCAGAAATATCGGCATCAACAATTGATTCAACATTCAAGAAGCCTTCAGAAGCAAGTAAACTAGCGATCATATCTTCAACATCGAGAGCCTCGATAAATAATTTAGAAGCTTGATTAAATTCTGCCGTTCTGCGGGCTGATTCTTGATCGTCGGTCATGACGTCGATTTTGTAACCAACTAATTTTGAGGCTAATTTAACATTTTGTCCACCACGTCCAATTGCAAGGCTAAGTTGATCTTCGGCGACAACAACCTCGATTAAATTATTTTCTTCATCAACCACAACTTTACTTACTTTGGCTGGAGTTAAAGAACTAATAACGAGCTCGGCAATATTTGGAGACCATTTAAGGATGTCAATTTTTTCACCGCGCAATTCAGAACTAACTGATTGCACTCTGCTTCCGCGAATACCAATGAAAGAGCCGATAATATCGATATCGTCACGACGAGAATAAATGGCGATTTTAGCACGAGAACCAGCGTCACGAGCCACGGCTTTGACTTCGATATTGCCGTCATTTAATTCAGGAACTTCTTGTTCAAAAAGTTTAACCAAAAATTGTGGATGAGTACGTGATAAAAATATTTGGGCACCGAAAGATTCTTTGCGAACATCTTCAATGTAGCAACGAATGCGATCGCCAACGCGGAAATTTTCACGAGCGATCAAACCGCTTTCATGAATAACGGCTTCAAAGCCATCGACATCCATCACGATATTTTTCAAGCCGACCTTCTTAACAGTAGCACTCACAACATCACCAATGCGATCTTTAAATTCATTATATTCTTTATTTTTTTCAGCTTCTTTAACTTTACGAATTATTTCGTTGCGGGCAACTTGAGCAACAACTCGATTGAGATCAATTGGCGGAAGTTCTTGAGCGATGAAATCGCCAATTTGAGCATCGGCATTATCTTTTTTAGCGATGGTGATGGTGATTTTACTTCGAACATCAAAATCTTCAACGTCATTATCAACAATTTGAAGCTTGTTATAAAGTTTAATTTGACCAGATTTTTTATCAATACGACATTCAATATCAAGGTGGCTACCATATTTTTTCTTGGCGGCTAGCTTAATGCCTTCTTCCATTGCCTCAACAACCTCTTGAAGAGTGATGCCTTTTTCATGTGCAATATTTTCAGCAACTAGCAATATTTCTTTGTTGCCCATGATAGTTAAATTACTTGCCATACTTATTCGTTAATTAAATTAAAATTATTATTGATTTAAAATGAAACTTTAAGCCTATATGAGATGAGACTAACTCATAATAAAAACCTCAAAATTTAAATCAACAACTTTAACAACAATAAATCAAATTTTTAATATTGCATTGACAAATGTCAAGAAAGTTAAAATTTCCACTCTTCTCTTAAATAGTGGCAGGTGTAACCGTTGGGATTGTTTTTGAGATAATCTTGATGATATTTTTCAGCTTTATAAAACTTGGAAGCGAGAGAGATTTTTGTTTGAATTTTTGATTTATAAATCTTTAATTTTTCAGCTTGCTCAATAATGTTTTCAGCTTGTTCTTTTTGCTTCTCGCTAAAATAAAAAATTTCGGAACGATATTGCGATCCCACATCGTTTTGTTGTCGATTAAGTTGGGTCGGATCATGAATGGCAAAGAAAAATTTTAATATTTTTTCGAGTGAAGTTTTGGAATTGTCAAAAGTAATTTGAACCGACTCGGCGTGCCCCGTTAAGCCGGTTGAAACCGTTTCATAAGTTGGGTTTTCGCTAAATCCGCCCGAATAACCAACTTCAGTGGCGATGACGCCTTCAAAATTTTGAAATAACTCTTCGACGCCCCAAAAACAACCTCCGGCAAGAATTATATTTTCTTGATTTGATGAATTTTTGGCTAAAATTTCGGTTGAAAAAAGCATAAAAAATACTAAAAGATTAAAGATTTTATTTTTCATTAATTTGTTTTTCTAATTTTTTAATTTGATGTTTTTGTTTGAAGTTTCTGATTGCTGATTTTACTAGGGTGTTGGAGTAAATCATAATCGCAGTTAATAAGCCAAGTAAATAAAAAATTAACATCAAAAAGAACATTCGAGTTTGAATTTTATCAATCGGTAGTGGATAAAATTTTACTTCAATAATTTCACGATTATTTATCATGAAAATAACTATTAAAATTAACAATAAAGTAATCAAAATTTCCTTTATTGATTTTAAAATATTTTTTATAAATTTCATAAATTAACAATTTTTTAATAAAATTTTTTCAAGTTCCAAATCAAACTCAGCCTTGATTTTAAACCAAGCCTCGAAGCCTACCAGAGCTTGTTCAATAAGCATACCAATTCCGGTAATTATTTTTAAATCAAGCTCCTTTGCTTGCTTCAAAAGATCGGTAATTAATGGTTTATAAACTATATCATAAACTATAGCAGTTTTTTTAGCGTTGTAAATATCAATATCAAGTTTTTGTTGATTGATCATGCCAAGCGAAGTGCCGTTTATTATCAAATCGATTTCATTTAAAAAGTCAAACTTTGTTTTTAATGGAACGAATTCTAGTTCAACTAAATTTTGTTGAGAAAAATTTTTAAAATCAGCGATTAATTTTAAAGCTTTTTCTTGATCGCGATTGGTGATAAAAATTTTGGCAACTTTTTGCGAAATAAGGCTATAAACTATAGCGCGACTAGCTCCACCGGCACCGATTAACAAACATTTTTTATTTTTTAATTGATAATTTGGGCAATGATTATAAAAATTTTTAACAAAACCATCGGCGTCGGAATTATGTCCAAAAAATTTACCATTTTGCATAATAATTACCGTGTTGACGGCTTTGGTAATGTGCGCGGTTTTACTGAAATGATGACATAAATTGTAAATTTTTTCTTTGTGCGGAATGGTGATATTAAATCCAGATAAACCTTGTTGACGGACAAGATTTTCTATTGATTCTTCAAAATTTTCGTTAGGAATTTCAAAAGCTTCATAAGTTCCATTGATTTTATATTTTTTTAAATAGAAATTATGAATTGTTGGTGAGAGTGAATGATAGATTGGGAAGCCTACAACCCCAGCCTTAATCAATTTTTTGGAGTTGTGTTTAAAAAGAGAATTTTTCACTTATATTTATTCTTTTTTATCGGTTGCATCCGCTTGTTTTTGAGCTTTTAACGAGGCGTAATCAGGCATGTAAGGCTCTTGATGTGGAATTTTAATTTTTGGCAAAAGTCGGGTGGTAAAAAATTTATCATTATAGTAAGTAATTTTTTTGCACTTAACTGGTGGTTGCGATTCGATTAAAAGAATTTGGTCTTCGCGAGGAAGTTGAATAACCTCTTGAGGCAATATTAGAGCTCGTTGGACATCGGAGACGTGAAGCGAACGCGCACCTGGATTTAAATCGAGATATTTAGGTTTGTTATAAGAAATTTGCGTCGCAGTTTTGTTGCCAACTAATTGCGAAATCAAATTGGCGGTTTCCATATTGTTGGCGGCAAAAGTTATGCGATAAGTTGAGTTTGATAGAAACGAGTTCATGCCACTTTCTTCGTAAATGCCTTTGAGCTGTTCAGTATCTTGAATGATTAAAAATAAACGGACGCGATAACCGCGGAAATAGGCGATACCGGCTAAAAATTGTTCCATTTTGCCTAGCGTTGGGAACTCATCCATCATCATCAAGACGCCGAATTTTTCATTGGGGCGAGGCATTTTAGCGGTAAAAAATGATGCCGCTTGTTGATAAAACATACCCATCAAAGGTTTTAAACGTGAAATGTTATCTGGAGTTAAGCCAATATAGGCGGTGTGCGGAGACAGTTTGAATTCATGTAAATTAAAATCTGAAGTTGCGGTTGTAGTGTCAATTAAGGGGTTTGCCCAAAGTTCGAGCGACGAGTTGGCTGTAGAAGTAACCGAACCACGTTCTTTATCAGGTTTTTGCAAATAAGAAGCGATGTTCATGTAGGAAACGGGGTGAATTTTTTTGCCCATAGTGTCAAGAACTACCGCCAAATTATAGACCACATCATCATTTCTTAAAGTGCGGACAACTTCGCCAAGAGTGCAGGGGCGATCTTCCGCCGCCACTAAAAATAGCATAACACCTGCCAATAAAGATCTCGCTTCATTCTGCCAAAATTCTTGTTCGGGCAATAAAAAGTTACAAATTTTTTGCACATCATCGACCATTTGTCCAGGTTTTGTGCTAATCCAATCCATGGGGTTGTAGCAATGGCTGATTCCGTCAGGATCGGCCGGATTCCACAAAAAAACTTTTTGTTTTAAATTTTTGCGACGCCAACCCGAGGTTAATTCGTAGTTTTCGAGTTTAATATCGTGAACAATAACTGAATCGGTCCAAAATAATAAATTAGGAATTACGAAGCCCACACCTTTACCAGAACCCGTTGGAGCGAATAAAAGAATGTGTTGATAACCCTCGGCAATTAAGTGTTCGTTGTGAAATTTACCGAGCAAGACCCCAGTTTTGGAGCGTAATCCCATTTTCTTAATTTCGGCATCGCTCGCCCAATGAGCGTCGCCATGAATTGATTCAGGTTTTTTAAACGGTCGCCAATCCATAATTGGAGCACGAAAAATCCACGCAATTGATAAGAAAATTAAGTAAGGAATTAAAGTCGCCAACCATAATTTTAAAATAAAGCCATTGCCACTTTTGGCGGTAAGAATTTGGCGTTTTTCAAAGTAAAATTTCCAATAATACACCATGTTTTTATGAATGGCGATAAATTGATTAACAACATCTTTGGAAAAAAAAGCATCGATGGTTTTTAAATCTTTGGAGGTGCTAAATAATAATAAAATTCCCGAAATATAATAGCATAAAGCCAGAAAAAAAATGGCAATTATAACAATGGTCGATAAGTTGCGAAAGTTTCTCAGTAATGGATTGTCGGCAACTGAATTTGACATTTAATTTCGTGGATTTATTTAATGATTTAAAATTAATTTTAGCTATTTTTATAAAAATATTTAGAATAAATCAATCAAAAAGTTTTTTATTTTTAAAAAAAATTTTTAAGAATTAATGAGTAAAAATATCGATATTAGCAAAATTTTGTAAATCAAGCTCAACTCTTGTTGGTAAATAATTTAAGCATGCTTGAAAAATTTCAAAACGATTTTCACGAATCAACATTTTATTAAGTTTTTCTTTTAAAGCATGAAGATGAAGGACGTCAGAAGCCGCATATTCGAGTTGTTTTTCAGTAATTTCAACATTGCCCCAATCAGAACTTTGTTGTTTTTTAGAAATTTCAACGCCAAGCAATTCTTCGCAAATTGATTTTAAGCCGTGCGAATCGGTGTAAGTGCGAATTAAGCGTGAAGCAATTTTTGTGCAATAAATATTTTTAATATTAACGTGTAAATAATGTTTAATTGAAGCTAAATCAAAGCGTGCAAAATGAAAAATTTTTTCAATAGATTCATCGCTTAAAATTTTTTTAAGATTCGGAGCGTCATATTTATTTTGTTCGAATTGAATGAGGTGAGCATTGCCATCGCCAGCTGATATTTGTAGGAGGCAAAGGCGATCGCGATGAATATTTAGACCCATTGTTTCGGTGTCAATTGCCACTGATTTAGTGAAATTTATATTGGCTGGAAGGTCGTTTTTGTGAAAAAAAATTGTCATTTTTGGTAAAAAATTATTAAGTTTTTAAAAATATTTTTAGAAATTTATTTAATTAATTTTTCTAAAAAATTTTCATTTAAATTTGGTAAAGCCGAATTAATTTCAAGCATTTCTGCCATTTCGCCATTGCAATGCAAAACTAAGTCGCAACCCGCTTGGAGAATTGCTTTTGTTTTAACCACAAAGTTTTGAGTGAGAGCCTTCATCGAGATGTCATCGCTCATTAAAATATTTTCAAAACCGATTTCGTGACGAATTAAATCGATGGTATTTTTGGAAATTGTAGCACAATTATTTTTATCGATGGCATTGTATAAGATATGTGCAGTCATCGCAAATTTTTGAGAATTTAAAGCTTTGAATGGAGCGAAATCAACTTCACGAAGCTCTTGCAGAGAAGCTTCAACGATCGGAAGCTCTAAATGACTGTCGCAAGCCCCACGACCATGTCCCGGAATGTGTTTGATGACGGGATAAACTCCGCAACTTAAAAGTCCTTTGCAAACTTCAATTCCAAGGTCGGCGACTTGATTCGGATTTTCTCCGAAGGCGCGATCCCCAATTACTTTGTGAGTTTTTTGATTTAGAACATCAAGGACGGGGGCACAATCGACATTTATTCCAACTTCGACTAAATCGCGAGCGATTTGGGCGTAATTTTCGAATAATTTTTGCTTGGCATTTTGTGGATTTTGTTGATAAAGATCAGCAAAATATTTGCCGGCAGGATATGAATTCCAAACTGGTGGGGCAAGCCTAGCAACCCTTCCGCCTTCTTGATCAATTAAAATTAAAACTTCGCCTTCCATTAATTCGCGCAGTGAATCGGTTAGATTTTTTAATTGAATTTTATCGACAATATTGCGTGAAAATAAAATGAAACCAATGCAAGAATTTTTTGAAAAAAAATATTTTTCTTCATCATTTAAAGAAGTGCCTTTGATGCCGTAAATAACTGGCTTAAAAAGCTTTTTATTATTGGCAATTTTTTGTAAAAGTTGCGACATTTATAAAATACCTTTAGTTGAATTTACCGCATTTTTCTTGCGTTCATCGATTGAAATTGCTTGACGCAATGATCGAGCAAAAGCTTTGAAACATGATTCGATAATGTGATGGTTGTTGGTTCCGTAAAGATTTTCGAGATGCAAATTACAGCCAATTGCCTGAGCGATCGCAAAGAAAAATTCACGAAATAATTCACAATCCATTTCACCAATTTTATCACGTTTAAATTCAACATTAAAAATTGGGTAAGCACGACCAGATAAATCAAGCACTGAACGACTAAGAGTTTCATCCATCGGCACATAACTATGACCAAAACGAGTGATGCCGATTTTGTCGCCCAAGGCTTTTTTAATGGCTTCTCCTATGGCTATTCCGCAATCTTCAACTGTGTGGTGAAAATCGATATGTAAATCACCAATCGCCTCAATTTTGAGGTCAATTAAACTGTGATGAGAGAGTTGTTCAAGCATGTGATTAAAAAAACCAATGCCCGTTGAAACCGAGTAAACTCCGGTTCCATCGAGATTGATTTCGACTTTAATTTTTGTTTCTTTGGTGTTGCGTTCAATTAAGGCTGTGCGCATTTTAAATTATTTTTTTAAATTTTCGGCAACGAAATCCCAATTTATTAAATGATTTAAAAAGGTGTCGATGTAGCTCGGACGAGCATTTTGAAAATCAAGATAATAAGCGTGCTCCCAAACATCCATAGTCATTAAAGGCTTGGCGGAAGTGGTTAAAGGAGTTTCGGCGTTGCCAGTTTTTACAACTTTTAATTTATCTGCATCAAGAACAAGCCAAGCCCATCCCGAACCAAATTGAGTTGCGCCGGCGTTTTTAAATTCAGTGACGAAATTTTCGTAAGATCCAAAATCAGTTTCAATTTTTTTCAAAACTTCACCAGTTGGCTTCCCACCGCCATTTGGCTTCATTGAATGCCAGTAAAAAGTGTGATTCCAAACTTGAGCGGAGTTATTGAAGATACCAGCTTTAGTTTTATCATTGGCAGAAATTTTGATGATTTCTTCAAGCGATTTATTTGCAAAATCCGTTCCAGCAATTAAGTTATTAAGGTTGGTAATGTAAGCCTGATGATGTTTACCATAATGATAATTTATGGTGTTTTCAGAGATGTGCGGTGCAAGAGCATTTTTGCCATAAGGCAATGTTGGTAATTCAAAAGGCATGTTTTTTCTCCCAAAAATATTTTTTGTTAAAGTTGTGTTGTGCGACAAAGCTTTGATTTTGCAAGCACCAAGCATTAAGATTGGTGAAAGTGTTAAAGCTTTGATGAATTTTCTTTTTGACATTTTCATAAATTTAATCTTAATTTTTATGCTTTGGCATGTCAATTTTATTTTTTAAATTTTTTAGTTTAAAGAATTTTTATAAATATTTTTTAGAAAAATGAAAATAGCACATATTATTTTAACATCACAGAATGGCGGAGCGGAGCAGGTTTTTATTGATTATATTGGAATTTTAAAAAATATTGGTCATGAAAATTTTGCGATTATAAAAAATGATGCGCCATATTTTTCTAAATTAGAAAATCTTAAAATTAAAACTCAAAAAATTGTTAATAAATTTGGATATTATGATTTTTTGGCAAGTAAAAAAATTAAAGATTTTATTGAAGAAAATAAAATTGATATTGTAATCGCCCATGCTGGAAAATCAATGGTTTTAGCCCGAAAAGCACTTAAAAAAATTACTAATAAAAAAGTAATTTTAGTGGCGGTTAATCACAGTTATAATATAAAAAGATCTTTATGCGCTGATATAATTTTTTCGGTAAATAAAGAAATTTTTTTCAAAACAATTGATAAAAAAAGAACTCACGGAAATAGTTTTATAATCAACAATGCTATTGATTTAGAAGGTTTTGAGCCCAATTTTCCTGAAAATAATTTTGTAGAAAAATCACCAATTATTTTAGGCGTAATTGGTCGTTTTCATAAGGCAAAAGGCTTTGATTCCGCAATTGATGCTTTAAAAATTTTGCAAAAAAATTCTTCACAAAAAATTATTTTAAAAATTGCTGGAACGGGCAAAGAATTGGCAAATTTACAAAAAAAAGTTAAAGATTTAAATCTCGAAAACAATATTGAATTTCTTGGATGGATTGCTGATTCAAAAGATTTTTTTTCGCAAATCGATATTTTTATTTTACCCTCAAAAATTGAAACTTTTGGCTTAGTAATTTTGGAAGCGATGAAATATGGCAAGCCAATAATTGCAACTAATTGCGATGGTCCAAAAGAAATTTTGCGACATGAAATTGATGGTTTATTGATCGATTTAAAATCAAGCGAAACCGTTCCCAGTCAAATCGCCAAAGCTGTTGAAAAATTAATTTCTGATGAGAAATTGACTAATAATTTAGTTAAAAATTCATATCAAAGATTGAAAAATAGATTCTCTTCGGAGATTCTGGAGAGAATGCTTGGCGATATTTTTAAAATAAAAAATTAACTCCAAAAATTATTCACCGAAAAATCAATTTTTAAATCGACTTCAAGTTTAAAAGCATTCGACATTTCTTGTGATAAAATATTTTTGACAATTTCAACTTCGTCTAGAGTAGCCTCGATTAAAAGCTCATCATGAATTTGTAAAATTAATTTTGATTTTAATTTTTGTTTTAAAAATTGTTGATGAACGCGAATCATAGCTTTTTTAATTATATCAGCCGCGCTTCCTTGAATTGGGGCGTTAATTGCTTGACGCTCGCCCTCTTGACGAATTAGTGGATTTTTATTATTGATGTCTTTGATGAAGCATTTACGCGAAGAAATCGTCGAAACATAGCCATTTTTTCGAGCAAAATCAATGCTTTGATTCATAAATTCTTTAATGCCTTGATATTTTTCAAAGTAAGCTTTGATATATTCGCTAGCTTCTTTGTTAGAAATTTTTAATTGACGTGCGAGTCCGAAAGCACTGATTCCATAGATTATTCCAAAATTTATAGCTTTGGCTTTTGAACGAGTTGATTCGTCGATTAGATTTTCATCAATTCCAAAAATTTGACTCGCGGTGATGCGATGAATATCTTTATTTTCCTTAAAAGCTTGAATTAAATTCGGAATTTTCGCCAGATGGGCTAAAATTCTAAGTTCGATTTGCGAATAGTCGGCACTAAGAAGAACGCAATTTTCGCTGGCAATAAAACATTGGCGAATTTTTTTACCATCGAGAGTTTTAATTGGAATATTTTGTAAATTCGGATTGATCGAACTCAAGCGACCCGTTAAGGTTGAGGTATTTGATAGGGTAGTGTGAATGCGATTGGTAATTTTTGAAATTTGTTTCGGAAGAGCATCGCAATATGTGTTTTTTAATTTTGAAAATTTACGAAAATTAATAATTTTCTCAGCAATTTCATAGCCGTCCAAGGCTAAGTCCTCCAGCACTTTAGCGTTAGTCGACAAGGCTTTGGTTTTTTTAGATTTTTTAGTCGATTCGATACCCAATTTATCAAATAAAACTTCGGATAATTGTTTGCTCGAAGCGATGTTAAATTCACAACCGCTCGATTGATAAATTTCTTGAGTTAGTTGGTTAATTTTTTGGGCAAATTCGCTCGACAATAATGCTAATTTTTTGACATCAATTTTAACACCATTAAATTCGATTTGAGCAAGAACTTCTATGAGGGGAAGTTCAATATTTAAATATGAATTATATAATTTTAAATCAGTAATTTTTGGTGCAAAAATTTGATAAAGTTGTAAAATCGCTAAATTTTTTAAACAAAAAAAATCAATTTTTTCTTGTTCATTTTCAAAAATATTTGGTGAATTTTCATCTTCGATTTTATCAAGTTTTTCGCCAAAACCTAATTCCTCAAAATCAAGGTTTAGATTAATATCTACAAGCTCTCGAAAAGAATTATGAATTGACGAATTTATTAAATAATTTATCAAATTAACATCATCAAAAATTATATTTTGATGAATAGTTTCCAAATTATTTTCTCGCAAAAAATTTTTATAAAATCTTAGAAAATTTTTGCCAATAAAAAATATTTTTCTAATGGAATTATCAAATAAAATTTTGTTAAAATCGATGATGGAAATTTGTAAATTTGTTGGAGAATTTTTAACTTCGGAAAAATTTAATAAATCAATTTTCTCATCAATTTTTTGTGATGAATTTTCGAAGTTAAAAAAATAGGTTTCATCATTATTTTCATTGGCTGAAGCTGGCGTTAATGTTATAAAATTAAATTGATTATTTTTAATTAAAAAATCAATAATTACAGTGCCATTTTTTTGCGATTTTTTATAAATTTCTTCAATTATATTTTTATTATCAATATTTATTTTTTTCGAAAAAAAACTATTTTTTTTAGTAGAATTTTTTAATTCTTGAGAATTATTATTTTCAGTGCTGAATAAATTTTTATTTTCTACAGCATCAACAATATTAAATTCCTTTTTTACTTTATAAATAAGCGATTTAAAGCCTTGATTTTCTAGGAATCCAATGAGTTTTTTAGGATCGAGCATTCGTACTTTTAAATCATCAATTTCAATTCCAAGATTAACATTTTCATCAAGGCGAATTAATTTTTTTGAAAGAAAAGCATTTTCTTTGTTTTCGGCGAGCATCGCTCGTCTTTTTTCTTGTTTAATTTTATCAAGATTTTCATATAAATTTTCAATATTTTCGAACTGATTTATTAATTCGGAAGCGGTTTTTGGACCAATTCCTCTAACGCCGGGAACGTTGTCGGAAGAGTCGCCGATTAAGGATAGAACTTCCAAAACTTTCGCAGGTTCGACTGAAAATTTTTCACGCACTTCGTTAAAACTTATCGCCTTATTTTTCATGGCATCGAACATCGAAATATTTTCATCGATTAATTGCATTAAATCTTTGTCGGAAGAAACAATAACGACTTCAAAGCCTTCTTTGGCGGATTTTTTGGCGATGGTGGCAATTATATCGTCGGCTTCGAAACCAACCTGTTCTAGAATAGCTATATTCAAGGCTTCAGCCGATTCACGCACGATTGAAAATTGCGGAATTAAATCTTCAGGGCAGGGTGGACGATTGGCTTTGTAGTCGGGAAAAATTTCGTTACGAAAAGTTTTGCTACCTGAGTCGAAAACTACGGCGATATGGCTGACATTGAGTGATGCCAAAAGTTTTAATAACATCGTGGTAAAGCCGAAAACGGCACCGACGGGGGTTCCGTCATCGCGAGCCAAGGGTGGAATAGAATGATATGCTCTAAAAACAAAACCATATCCATCAATTAATGCAATTTTTTTCATATTTTTTTAATTTATTATTTGCGATTTTAAAATTTTAGTTAAAATAAAAAAAAATTAAAACTCATAAATTTATGTATCGATTATATTATCATCCATTATGTCCTTTTTCTCGCAAGGTAAGAGTTCATCTTACGGCAAAAGAAATTGACTTCGAATTAGTTCAAGAAAATTTTTGGGAACGTCGCAAAGAGTTCATAGCCATGAATCCAGCCGGCACGGTTCCTGTAATTTTTGATAATGAAAGTGCTAATTTAATTATCGATAGTTCAGTAATTTGCGAATTTATTGAAGAAAAACATAGTGACGGAAAAAATTTTTTTGGCGACAATTATATTAAACGTGCCGAATCAAGAAGATTACAAAATTGGTTCGATGAAAAATTTTATAATGAAGTTACGAAACATGTTTTGAATGAGCGTTATTTTAATCGATTTTTGCCAAGTTCAAAAGCACCCGACTCAGATACATTAAGGGTTGCTAGACGTAATTTGAATATTCATTTAAGTTATATTGAGTTTTTATTGGAAAGTCGTAAATATTTGGCGGGCGATCAAATTTCGATTGCGGATTTCGCGGCGGCGTCACATATTTCGGTACTCGATTATTTCGGCGACATTAATTGGCATCATTATGCACCAACTAAAGATTGGTATTGCTTGATAAAATCACATAAAATTTTCAACGAAGTTTTAAGAGATAGATTGGCTAATATCCCACCGCCAGAGTGGTATTCAAAACTCGATTTTTAATATATGATTGAAATAAATTTAGTCTCAGCACAAAAATTTTTAGCAGAAAATGGTTTGATGAATTGTCAAATAAAAAAAATTGCTGGTGATGCATCTTTTCGTTCATATTATCGAATTTTTTATCAAGATAAAACTTTTATTTTAATGTTCGCGCCACCTTCGCACGAAGATGTTGCACCCTTTATAAAAATCGATGAAATTTTAGTTAATAATGGCTTTCATGCTCCAAAAATTTTGGCCAAAAATATCGATTTGGGATTTATTTTACTTGAAGATTTTGGCGATGAAACTTATTCAAAAGCTTTGAAAAAAAATATTGCCGATGAATATTTTTTATATGAAAAAGCTTGCGATGCCTTGATCGAAATACAAAAAATTCCGTTAAAAAATATTGATATTTTGCACTATAACCACGCCACTTTGTTCCGTGAAGTTATGCTTTTTATTGATTGGTATTTGCCGTGGAGAAATCATAAAATTACTCTGCAACAAATTCAAGATTATAAATTTCACTGGATCGAATTATTCGATAAATTATCGAAAAAAAATCAGGCTTTAGTTTTACGCGATTATCATGCCGATAATTTGATGGTTTTGAATGATAAAAATGGCTTTGAAGGCGTTGGCCTGCTTGACTTTCAAGATGCACTAATTGGCTCTTATGCTTATGATTTATTGTCATTGCTCGAAGACGCTAGAAGAGATGTCGATGAAAAAAATAAGCAAAAATTATTTGATTATTTTATTTCAAAAGCTAATTATAATCGTGAAGATTTTTTTGTTGATTATGAAATTATTTCTTTGCAAAGAAACATAAAAATTCTTGGAATTTTTGCACGATTAAGCCTAAGAGATGGAAAAAATCAATATATTAATTTTATACCGAGAGTTAAAGGTTTTGTTGAGTCCAGACTTGATAAAATCAATTTAATTTCTCCACAATTTAAAAATTTTTTGAAAGTTTATTTATAATAAATTATGGCTGAAATTGATTACAGATATTCCCCATCGTCAAGCCCTTCGCCGAAAAATCAATTTATTGAAAATATTATTGAGATTGCAAGAAAAGACGAGGCAATAAAAGCAACTTTACCAGAAATCGAAAGATTTGTTGAAGAATTATTTTATCATATTTCAAAATTTTCGGATGATGATTTGACCTATGGTAGAATTGCTTTCGTGACCAATGAAGATGTTGATTTAAATGAATATAAAATTACCAAAGATGAGTTGCAATATTTTAATAATCTTATAAAAGTTCTAAACCGATTATTTCGAATTTCAAGAGGAACACTTTAATTATGAGCACAAGCGAAAACATTTTTGGGCAAAAAATAATAAAAAACATCGAAGAAAATGTTTTTGAAACTAACTCGAATGAGACTAATGAAGACTACTCAGCAAAGGTTGGTGACGCCATCAATCAATTTATAAAAGTGATTGATATCGATGATTTGTCGCCGGATGAATTGCTTAGAATTATCGTGGCGGTCGGCAGTAAAAACATGGCTTATTATTTGGCTTTAATCGTTAATTTTGAAAATAGATCGCGTAAAATTTCGCCCATGGGAATTGCTAAAATTTTATCTTCAAAATCGGTCAATGCTCCAAATTCAAATCCGATAAAAACCACTTTTACGGCTGATGCAATTTCAAAAAATAAAGATTTAAACAAAAGTTAATTTTACAATGTCCAAATTTTTTTTAACGGAAAAATTACCGCCTTATATTTTCGCTTCGATTTATCAACTCAAGCAAAAAGCGGTTGAAGATGGCTTCAATATAATTGATTTTGGCATGGGTAATCCAGATTCCGCACCGCCACAACATGTGATGAACGAGCTTGCCGAACTTACCAAAAATCCACAGCTTTACGGTTACTCGGTTACGGGTGGCATTGAAATTTTGAAAAAAGCTATTTGTAATTATTATCAAAGAAGATTTAAGGTTGAGCTCGATTACAAAACGCAAAGCCTTGTAACGATTGGCGCCAAAGAGGGTATCGCCTCGCTGGCAACGGCAATTTCCGATGACAAAAATTATATTTGTGTCCCATCGCCTTCTTATCCAATTCATACTTTTGCTTTTATAATTTCTAAGAGCAATATCGTTCATATTAATGCTTTGACGGCGAAAGAATTTTTAAAAAATTTCATTCATCATGTTGAAAATTCTGCAAAAAAACCACAAGCCGTTATAATTTCTTACCCGTGCAATCCGACAACGCAAATTGCCGATATTAGCTTTTATGAGGAAATAGTTAGTTTTTGTAGGAAGCATCAAATATACATAATTTCTGATATAGCTTATTGTGAACTATATTTTGATGAAAAAAGCAAACCAAATTCGGTTTTGGAAGTTAAGGGAGCAGATGAAATTGCCATCGAATTTTCTTCGGTTTCAAAAAGTTATTCAATGGCGGGGGCCCGCGTTGGCTTTGCGGTCGGCAACAAAAATTTGATTTCAGCTTTATATAAAATTAAATCTTATCTCGATTACGGTTCTTTTTCGCCATTGCAAATGGTTTCGGCGAGTGCTTTGTCGGAAAAAAGCGACGATTACTTAATAAATTTACGCCAACTTTATAAAAAAAGGGCAGATTATTTTGTTAAAAAATTCGCTCAAGAATTGGGTTGGCATATTGATTATCCTAAAGCCAGCATGTTTGTTTGGGCAAAAATTCCGTCGCAATTTTCACATTTTTCTTCATTTGATTTTTGCAAAAAAATGATTCTCGAAACGGGTGTGGCGATGTCGCCCGGAAGTTCATTTGGTGTTAATGGCGAAGGTTTCGTCAGATTCTCAATGATTAGAAATGAAAATGAAATTGACGAAGCGATTTTACGGTTGAAGAAAATATTTTCCTTCAAATATTAAGATAGTTTTTATTTTAAAAATTCAAAAAAAATAGTTTTTCATTCTTATATTTTTAATTAAGAATCCATCTACTTTCGCAATCTGGTGGCAGATTTGCTTGGCAATTTGAGTCAGCAAGATAAGATTTAAAATTAAAACACATTCTGTTTTTACCACTATAGATAAAGCACTCCCCAAGATTATAATGATTACCATAAAGATAACATCCAGTTTTCAATTCTACTCTTAAAGTATAAATATTGTTAATTAGCGAACAATTATATCTTATAGCAAATCGATAATAACCAGGTATATATATATTTTTAATTTTCCATGTTGAACTCGGCAGAACGGTTTCAGCATCAGAACTTGGTAAATTAAATGTTTGTGGTGTAGGCAAGCAATTATAGTATTCTTCTCCAGTTTCACCATCATATGTTATATCTTGTGTTTCATAATACTCTGCAGTTATAGTTCCACTTAGGGAGCAAGAAGCTTCATCGCAAGTGCCACTCGAAGCAAAAACCCCATTGGCATCGCAAGTATAGGTTACATTTCCACTATACCCACTTTTACAAGTTAATGAAGTTTGAGATAAAGTAAATGAAACTCGAGCGCCATCCTCTATTGTGTTAAGATTGTTTGGAACATTGCAATAACTTGTCGCTGAACAACTATTTTTTGTTACAGAAAATACTCCATTACTGCATTTATAATTTATTGAACCAATAAAGCCTGTTGCACAATTAATTTGAGAGCTTTCTGTTGATGGAGCGATTGTAACCGCTGGATCAGCATTAATATTATTTGGAACAACACAAGGCAATTCAGAACTCGCCAACGCCCCTTCATATTTTTTCATTTTCCATTTTTGGTAAAAAAATTCATCAATATCGGCTTTTTCTTTAACGCTTAAATTGCGATTAAAAAATACAATTTCACCAATATCACCAGTAACAAAACTGGTGGGAGTGGCTCCGTTTCTGCATCCAATTGCCAGTTCGGTTGTATTTAAAGTTGATGAGGTGAGGGTGTCACTTTCGGTTGAGCTTACGCCATTAATAACAATTTCAATTTACGAGCCTTTGGATCTTGAAAGACGAATTAAATTAGGTTTATTGATATTAGCTTTTTTGGCGCCCAAAACACTTAAAGTTGTTGAAGAATTTTTAACACTAAATTTATAAAAACCCGAATTTAATTCTAAAGAAAATGGGAAAGTTGGGGCGGTAGCATTGTTTTTTTCAATAATAATTCCATTATCTAAAGTCTTGGGGCTGAAGATTAAATATAAGGTAAAATCTTCGGAATTATTAACGAAAGATTGGCTTGGAATAGTTACGCAATTACCAACTGTTGCACTAGTTTTTTTGAATCTCACTGCTGATAAACTGTTTATTGCTGATAAAATGAAAGATGGATAAAGGCTTGCCGAAGAACTGTTTGAAGAGGCGGAGGATGTTGATTGCGGATTAGTATCTTTCCAAATTGAAATTGTTGAATTATCATCTTTTTCTTTGTCGAAAGCCTTGTCGGAAGTGGCGTCAAGCCATAAAGATAAATCATCGATTCGCGAAATTCTCGATGATTTTGAAAGATTGCGAGCACTTTTTAACGAAGCTTCAGAGAACATTTCGATAGCTTGCGATATGCCCGCAATCAAGATGCCAATCACCAAAATAATGATTGAAATTTCGATAACACTAAAAGCTTTTTGGTATTTTTTTATCAAGAAAATGAAATAAATTATTTAAAATATTTTTTATTTTAAAAACATTTTAAAAATTTTCTCGACAATAAATTATATTAAAAAAATTTAATTAAAAAAACGATTTTATTTGGCATTTTTAATCATATAAAATATAACCAAAATTTCTAATGGTTTGTAGATAATGTGGCTGCTTAGGATTGGTTTCGATTTTTTTTCGCAAACGCGTGATACTAACATCGATGCTTCTCTCGTCAACTCCGCCAAGCATTTCTGATAATTTGTTGCGAGCGATCGCATTGCCTTGATTTTCTCCAAGAATTTTTAAAATTTTGGCTTCGCTTTCGGTAAGATGAATAAATTCTTCACCTTTTTTTAAACGCAATTGATGCGAATTAAAGCTAAAACTTCCAAAGCAAATTATGGATTCATTACCAATATTTTTTTGCTCAAAATTATTATTAAAAACATTATTTTGCGTTCTTTTTAAAATATTATTAATGCGAAGTAAAAGTTCTTTGGGTTCAAAAGGCTTAGGCATGTAGTCGTCAGCGCCAACTTCAAGCCCTTTAATGCGATCATCTTGATCACCTCGAGCGGTGAGCATGATTATCGGAGTAGTGTCGAGAGCGAGGCGAAAATTATGGGTAAATTCAATGCCATTTTGATTTGGAAGCATTACATCGACAATTAATAAATCAAATTTTTGAATATTTAAAAATGATTTTGCTTCTTCAGTATCCTTTGCTAAAGTGGTTTCAAAGCCATTTTCTGTTAAAAATTTTCCCAGCAGATTTCTAAGGCGAGTGTCATCATCGATCACTAAAATTTTTAATATTTTTTTCATAATTATTTAAAATTTTTGGCAATTTCATCAAATTTTTTAAGCTTTGTAAGAAGTAATTCAAGCGAGTCTAGACGCAACATACACGGACCATCGGAAGGTGCGTTGTCGGGGTCTTGATGAGTTTCGATAAATAAGCCCGCAACTCCAACCGCGACGGCCGCCGATGCTAAAGTTTCGACGAATTCTCTTTGTCCACCACTAGCTCCGCCAAGCCCTCCAGGTTGTTGAACCGAATGGGTTGCATCAAAAATTACCGGGCAACCAGTTTTTGCCATAATCGGCAGGCTTCGCATATCGGAAACCAAAGTATTGTAGCCGAAACTAACGCCACGTTCAGTCAACATAATTTTATTATTGCCATTATGATCGATTTTTTGCACGATATTTTGTGCGTCCCAAGGTGCTAAAAATTGCCCTTTTTTTACGTTAATAATTTTATTAGTTTTTGCGGCACAAGCCAGTAAATCGGTTTGGCGACACAGAAAAGCGGGGATTTGCAAAACGTCAACTTCATCACAATTAGCTAACAAATTACATTGTTCTTCATTGTGAATATCGGTTAAAATCGGGCAATCAAAATTCTTTTTAATTTCAGCAAAAATTGGTAAAGTATTTTCCAAGCCCATGCCTCTTTTACTTGAAACACTCGAGCGATTGGCTTTATCAAAAGATGATTTATAAATAAAATTTATTTTTAATTTATCGCAAATTTTTTTAATATTTTCCGCCATCATCATTGAATGGTCGCGCGACTCTGTTTGGCAGGGTCCAGCAATTAAAACGAAAGGTAAATTATTTGATATTTCAAAATTTTTGAATCGAATTGTACGCATTTTTATTATGTTGAATTAGAAAATTAAACTTTTATTGTTTTAGCATAATAACACTAAAATAAAAATTTCAAATAACAATTATTTTCATTTACAAAATGTTCGCCAAGCCTTTCAGTTTGATATTAGTTTATGTAGTCGCATGTTTTAATCTATTGTTTATTTTATCACCATTTTTAGCATTTTTATTACCTTTTATTGATTATCAAAAGGGCGAATTTATTATCTCTGGCTCAATATTTAGTAAACTCATCGATATATTTGGAATTGTTATTTTTCTTATCAGTTTTTTAATGCTTTTTTATTTATTTTTAGATTTTATTTTTGGTTTTTCAGTCCGATCATCTTTAAAAAAATGTAAGAAATATGAGAAATATAAAGAATATGATTTTCTTACTCCAATAATGTCGCAGGTTAAAGAAAAATTTGGCGAAAATTCAGTGCATTTATATATAAAAAATTCTAATGAAATAAATGCTTATGCCGTTGCTAGTCTTGGATCCAGAGCGATAGTAATTACTCGTGGATTAATTGATCATTATTTAGTTTTATGTCCCGAGCCAAAGATGTTTTTATCGGCGGTTAGAAGTGTTATTTCGCATGAAATGTCGCATTTAATTAATAAAGATTTTTTGCCAAGTTTTATTGTAATCACCAATCAAAAAGTCACTAATTTTATCAGTAAATTATTGCGTCTAATTTTTATTGGATTAGCAAATTTAGTTTCGGTTTTTCCCTATGGCGGAAGGTCTTCAGCTTATTTAATGTCAACGGGTTATAATATTTTTAATAGCCTATTTACTTTTTTTAACTCGGTGATTGTTTACAATGTTTATGAGTTTTTGCGAAAATTTACTTCACGTTCAATTGAATATCGATGCGATATGCAAGCCAGCAAAGCTTTTGGTGGCAAAAATATGGCATTGGCACTTTCAATGTTGGGTGAAAATGGCTATTTTACAATTTTTTCAACTCATCCAAAAACTACTTCAAGAATTAAAAAAGTTGAAAATATTAAAAGTTCCGAAGGGGTTATCAAGCCTGGGTTTATCGATTCCTTAATTAACTATTTTTCAATCTTATTTCTAATGATGCTCACCTTGATTTTTGCTAAAATGGCGAATATCGATATTTTAGTTCGTGAAATCATCCGCAATAATGAAAATCTTCATCGCAAGCTATCATTATTGTGGAATTTATTAATGAAAATTTACTAATTTTTAAAAAATTAAATCATGAAAAATTTTAATAATTTAGGCGAATTAATTAAATTTCAACATCAAAATTTCAACAATAAAAATTTTTTAAATTTCAAAGAAAATCAAGAATGGCGAAGTTTTTCGAACGAAGATTTTTATGAAAAAATTATTACCTTTACTAAGGGTTTAGAAAAATTAGGTTTAAAAAAAGGGCAATCTCTTGCCAATTATTCTTATCAAAATCCAATTTGGTTAATGGTTGATTTGGGTGCTATTTTAGCTGGTGCAATTACGGTTCCAATTTTTAATAATATTTCCGAAGACAATCTTTTTTATGAACTAAAAGATTCCGATGCAAAATTTCTTTTTACTGATAACGAAAAAATTTGCGGAAAAATTAAAGAAAAATTTCCAGAAATTATAATTATTGGATATGGCTTTAAATCAACTCTTTCAATTAATTTTGAAGATTTGTTACAAAACGAAGAAAATGTTGTTGATAATAATCTTTATTTCGAAAATTTAATTGCACAAATTAAAAATGACGATATTGCTACAATTGTTTACACCTCGGGAAGCACTGACCGCCCCAAGGGAGTCGAGATTTCGCATCAAGCGTTAATTTCGCAAATTAAAGATTCCGAAACATTTTTCCATCTCGATAATCTTGAAGTGGCGTTGTCTTATTTGCCTTTGGCCCATATTTTTGAAAGAATGGTGATGATGTATTACATTTCTAAGGGTTTAACGATTTATTTTGTTGATGACATAAAAAATTTAGGAAGTTTTTTAAAAGAAATTAAGCCCAACCTTATGACATCTGTGCCTCGAGCCCTAGAAAAAGTTTTTGCGAGAATTAATAATGGCATTGAAGAAGCGAGTTTTTTTAAAAAAATTATTGGCAAAAAAGCTTTAAAAAGAGCTCTAAAAAAGGATCCGCTTACGTCGAAAAATTTTATTGATAAAATTTTTGACAAAATAATTTATCAAAAATTTCGTCAAGCAATGGGTGGCGAAATGTGTATGATAATCTGTGGTGGCTCGGCTTTATCTAAGGAGTTAGAAAGATTTTATTGGAATATTGGAGTGAAAATTTATTGCGGATATGGTTTAACCGAATGCTCGCCAGTTCTTGCTACCAACGCTCCGCATCATCATAAATTCACCTCAGTTGGGAAGGCTTTTCCATCGGTTAAACTTAAAATTGCTGAAGATGGCGAGCTGTTGGCTTGCGGAATCAATGTCATGAAAAAATATCGCAATAATCCGCAAAAAACCGCAGAAACTTTTGATGGCGAATGGTTTAAAACAGGAGATTTAGCACAAATTGACGAAGAAGGTTTTGTTAAAATTATTGGACGCAAAAAGGAAGTTTTTAAAACTAGTAATGGCAAATTTGTTCATCCAGTTTTGCTTGAACAAAAATTGGTTCAAGAGTTGAATTTTCTAATCGGGGCATTGGTTATTGCCGAAGGTAAAAACTTTGTAAGTGCCTTACTTTTTATTGATTTTGAGTTGCTTAAAAATATTAAAAATAAATTCAAATTTTTTGGCGATGATAATAATTTTTTAACTTCAATAATTTTACAAAATTTTGTAGCTCAAAAAATTGCAATTATTAACAAAAAATTTGATAATTGGGAACAAATTAAAAAGTTTAAAATTATTATCGAGCCAATTAGCATTGAAACCGGTGAAATCACGCCTTCAATGAAGTTAAAAAGAAATATTTTAGAGAAAAAATTTGCTCTAGAAATTGAAGAATTATATCGCGATTCTCAAGAATAATTTTGTTTAAATTACTTTTTTTTACTTAATTCACGAAGCGATTGAGTAATCAAATTTTCGAGCGTAATTTTTTCATCTTGAGAAAAAACATAATTAATAATTTTTAAACAATCATGTTTTTTGTAACCAAGATTTTCTAAGGCAGAAACTGCATCGCTAATAATCTGATTGGAAGAAAAATTTTGATTAGTAAGATTTTCATTAAAATCTAAAGACACATTTATTCCAAGTTTTTTTGCCGATTCTTTGAGCTCGGTAGTCAAGCGAGAGGCCATTTTCGGACCGATTCCTGAAATGTTGTTAAAACTTTTAATGTCACTGACGGTCAAGGCTTTAGCCAATTCTTCAATCGTGAGTGCGCTTAAAATTTTCTGAGCCATTTTAGCACCAACGCCTTGAACTTTCATTAATTCTAAAAACCAAATTTTTTCGATTTCATGAACAAAACCGTAAAGCTCGATGGCGTCTTCTTTGACAATGGTTTCAATTACTAAAGAAATTCCCAAATTAGTTTGATTTTGGCGAAAAAATTGTGCAGTTTTATGTGAGATAAAAACTAAATAACCAACTCCATTAACATCAAGAATACATCTGTCATCATTGACTTGATCAATATTTCCTCGTAATTTTCCAATCATAAATTTTTTTGCTTTTGTTTTTTAAATGTTTAAAATTTTCTATATTAATTAAATTAACCATATGACTAAAAAGTGCAATTACAACATTGAATGGCGCGTTGAAAAAAATTTAGTAAAATACGACGAAGCCTTGAAATTCATGGAAAAAACCGCACAAGAAATTATCGAAGAAAAGCGTAATTCTTTGATTTGGGCTTTAGAGCATTATCCAGTTTATACCGCGGGCATTAGTGCCAAGGATGAGGATTTGCTTGATAATAAAAATATTGAAGTTTTTAAAATTAATCGCGGTGGCAAATATACCTATCATTGCCCTGGTATGAAAATAATTTATGTTTTGCTCGATTTAAAAAAACTTTTTTATCCAGCCAAGCCAGATATATCAAGGTTTGTAGAGTTTCTTGAATTATGGATAATAGCAGTTTTAAAAAATTATAAAATTGAAGCGGGAATTAGAAAAGGTAGGGTTGGACTATGGGTTGAAACTGCGACGGGCGAGAAAAAAATTGCGGCAATTGGCATAAAAATAAAAAAATGGGTGAGTTATCACGGCATTGCGCTTAATGTCAATCCTGATCTCGAAGGCTTTAATAACATAGTTCCCTGCGGTATTAAAGAATTTGGAATTACTTCATTTTCTGAGCTTGGAATTGAAAATTTTGATCAAGAAAATTTTAATAAAATCTTAAAAAATGAATTTGAAAATTTACAAAAAATTTTTTTTGTAAAATAATTTTAACTCTTGAAATTGCTCGATTTGTAAAATAAATTTGCTTTACAAAATTTCATATAATTCAAAATAAAATTAATAAAATTATGCAACAATATAATTTCGATGTTGAGGTTGGAAAAATTCTAAATCTCATGATAAATTCACTTTATGCTAACAAAGATGTAGCTTTGAGAGAGTTGGTTTCAAATGCTTCGGATGCTTGCGATAAAATGCGTTATTTAATTGCTCAAAATTCTGAAATTGCCGATGATGATTTGAAAATCAACATTACCACCAACAAAGAAAAAAAACAATTAATTATTGTCGATAATGGCATCGGCATGAATCAGGAAGATTTGATCGAAAATCTCGGAACCATCGCCAAATCGGGCACCGAAAATTTTATTAAATCTTTGACGGGAGATAAACAAAAAGATGTACAATTAATTGGACAATTTGGGGTTGGTTTTTATTCATGTTTTATGATTGCAAAATCGGTCGAAGTAATTACTAAAAAATATAATGAAGATACGACTTGGCACTGGCAATCTGAAGGTTCTGCACAATTTTCAATTAATGAAAGTAATGAAAAAATTGCAACTCGAGGCACTAAAATTATTTTGCATTTAAAAGATGATGCCACTGATTTTTTCGATCGTTTTCACATTAAACATGTGGTGCAAACTTATTCCGATCATATTAATTTTAAAATCGATTTTATTCCTGAAAACATTGAAGCGGGAGCTAAAATTGAAACTTTAAATTCCGCTTCGGCTTTATGGAAAAAACCTAAAGATCAAATTACTTCTGAGCAATATCAAAATTTTTATAAACATATTTCGCACCTTCCCGGTGAGCCTTTTTTAACGCTTCACAACAATGTTGAGGGTGCAGTGAGTTATACAAATTTATTATTTATTCCAAGCTCAAAACCTTTTGATTTATTTCATCCCGATCGCAAAACTTCGGTAAAACTTTATGTGAAAAGAGTTTTTATTAGCGAAGATTTGAGTTTGGTTCCCGCTTGCATGCGATTTTTACGCGGTCTTATCGATTCAGATGATTTGCCTTTGAACATTAGTCGCGAAACTTTGCAACACAGTGTTGTCATTGATAAAATTCGCAAAAATGTTGTCAATAAAGTTTTGTCGGAACTTAAGAAAAAAGCCAATGATAATGAAGAAAAATATTTAGAATTTTGGAATAATTTCGGTGCAGTTTTAAAAGAAGGTTTGTGCGAATCTTCAGAATTTCGTGAAAAAATTCTTGAAATTTGTCGCTTTTATTCGTCAAAATCTCCCGATAAATATATCACCTTAGCCCAGTATTTAGAAAGAGCCAAAGCTAATCAAGATAAAATATATTTCTTAACGGGGGAGTCGGTTGAAAAAATAAAATCTTCGCCACAACTTGAGATTTTTTTACAAAAAGATGTCGAGGTTTTATATTTAATTGATGCGGTTGATGAGTTTTGGGTTACGGTGGCTTTACCTTACAAAGACAAGGAGTTGCAATCAATTAATCGTCATGATGTTGATTTGGAAAATATTGATAAAAAAGCTGAAGAAAAAAATGAAGAAGATGAGAATGAAAGCAAAAATGATCAAGATGAAAAAGATGTAAGCAATTCGCAATTTAGTGGTTTGCTCGATTTTATTAAAAATATTTTGGGTGATAAAATTAAAGAGGCACGAATTTCTAAAAAATTAACCGATTCACCGGTGTGTTTGGCTGTTGACTCGAAAGCGATGGATATTCGTTTAGAACGTTATTTGCTCGAACAAAAGCAATTAAATTCTGCTTCAGCAAAGATTTTGGAAATAAATCCTAATAACAAAATCATCAAAAAATTAAACAAAAATTATCAAAATGATGATGCTAAAAATGATGCCAAAGATTCAATTCAAACTTTGTTTGACTTGGCATGCATCATTGAAGATGAGCCGATCAAAGACGCTAAAGATTTTTCAAGAAGATTACAAAAATTGATGAAATAACATTATTTTTTTGATTTTTCTTCGCTATTTTTGATAATTTCAATTAAATCTTGGGCTCTTAATTTTGCAACTTTATCTTTGGTTTTTTCGAGCTCAATAATTGCTTCATTTGCTAATTTTTGTGCTTTATCATTTTCTTTTAAAATATAATTATATTCTGCTAACATTAAAAGTGCCTTACCATCATTATTGTCAAGCTTGTAGGCACTAGCAAGGCTTTTAAAAATAAGAGCATTTTCATCCTCATATTTTTGAGATTTTTGTAAATTTTTAATGGCTAAATCTAACAAAAATTTATCATCAGTTTTTAATTCTAAAATAGCGTTAGCAAAAGCAATTTGCGATAAAGTTTTTGATTGTTCATCGAGATAATTTATAGCTTTTTGATAATTTAAAATCGCCTCAAAAATTTTATTTTGATTAAATAAAAATTCAGCTTTAAGTTCGAATAAAAAACCATCTTGAGGATTGTTTTTTATGAGTTCCTCGAGTAATTTATTTGACTCTTTAAAATCATTTTTTCTAAAATATGCAATCGATTTTGCCAAATTCGAATCTTCATCAAATTTATTTTTTCTAACTCTCAGAGTGGTCTCAATTTCCTCTAAAAAACCACCAAGTTTAGCTTGAACTCGATGAAAATTTTTTGTAACTTTTTTATCAAATTCAACATTAGCATATTTATATTTTTGAGCATGATTTTTTATTAATTTAATTCGCGAAGAAGAAATGGGGTGTGTTATTTCATAAGGGTCTATACTATTTTTATAAGCAGTAGATTGCTCATGAAAATAATTCATAATCTCTAATAAACCCTTGGTTGGAAGTTTAAGTTTTTCTAAATATTTTAATGCTAAAATATCCGCCGATTCTTCTTGCGAGCGATTAAATTTTAAAGCTAAGCGATTGCCGACGTGAGAGCTACCCATTAATATTGCACTTCCAATTTGGGGATTGCCTGAAATTATTGCACCAATTCCGAGTAAATATCCTAAAAAAGTAGCGTTGACATTATTGCTAAATTCTTCGCTTCCTTTGGCAAGGTGAGATGAGGCGATGTGTCCAATTTCGTGAGCAATTACCCCCGCAATAACGCTTGGATCTGAAAATTTTTTTATTAATCCAGTATTAACAAAAATATTTTGTCCGCCAGCGACAAAAGCGTTGATAGAGTTGTCATTAACGATATAAATTTTAAGATTTTTGCTATCGAGTCCGGCTATCTTAAAGATTGGATAGCATATGTCGCGTAATAATTTCTCGGTTTCTGCTTCGCGAATTATTGCAATTTGTGCATATAATTTTTTTGCTAAAATAAAATTGAGTATTAATATTAGGTTTAGAAAAATTGTTAACCTTAATAAAAACCTATATTTTTTTTGTAAAACCATGATTTTGTTAAAAAGTTTTTTTATTTTTATCGGATTTTCTTGTATGATTTTATTAAGTTTTTATTTGATTACCGAAAATGATAAAATTCCACAAAAAAATATTATTACCACCATTAAAATTAAAAGTATTGTCAATAATTGCAAAAAATCATCAGATGATGAATTATCAATTTTATTCTATTAATTATTGTGAAAAAAAACCTTAATTCAACACATATAAATAATTTTTTACAAAAAATTCGAGCCGAAGATGGTTTGTCAAAAAACACCATTTTATCTTACGGCAAAGACCTTGAAATGCTAGAAATATTTCTTAAAAATATAGAAATTTCATTTGAAAATTGTTCAAAAGAAATTTTAAAAAAATATTTTAACGAAGATGCACAGCAAAATTTAAAAAACTCTTCAGTTTCTCGTAAAATTTCATGTTTTAAACATTTTTTTAATTTTTTAGAGCAAGAAAATATTATAAAAAAAAATCCGGTTTTGGAAATTCACGGTCCGAAACGTCATAAAATTTTACCAAAATTTTTATCAGAAAATGAAGTTACCAAAATGCTTGATATATTATTAAAAGATGAATCAGAATTTGGGATAAAACTGTCTTGCATGCTTGAAATTCTTTATTCCGCAGGCTTGAGAGTTTCGGAATTAGTTAATTTGCCAATCAGTGCGGTGCAATTTAAAAATTCGCAAATTGATGATTTTTTAATCATAAAAGGGAAGGGTAATAAGGAAAGAATTGCGACTTTAAATGAAACCTCTAAAATTATTTTAGCAAAATATTTAATTTTGAGAAAAAAGGTTGGGCTCGATAGTTCAAAATGGCTTTTTGTTGGCAATTTTCGTTCTAGTAAAAAACCTAATCAAATTAAAATTCATGCGGTTAATTTTAAAGATTTTATTGACAAACCTTTGTCGCGTCAAAGATTTAATAAAATGCTTAAGGAGTTGGCAATAAAGGCAAAAATTGAGCCATCAAGGGTTCACCCCCACGTTTTTCGTCACTCTTTTGCGACGCATCTTTTAAATAGCGGGGCAGACTTGCGTGTGTTGCAAGAATTATTAGGGCATAGTGATATTTCAACGACTGAAATTTACACTCATATTTCTGAAAACAAATTGCGTGATGCGGTGTTAAATCACCATCCGCTTTCTAAAAATAATTTTTAAAATGAGCGAATTTAGCAAAAGAAAATCACAAAATAATCCACAATTTAATCTTTCGGAGCACAAGAAAAAAGCCCTTGAAGATCATGACAAAGTAAAGCTTGCGACAATAGAAAGATTGGAAAATGAAATTGAAAAATTAATAATTATCCAAAAAATAAGAGAGGATCAAAAATTATTAAATATTTATCAAAAAGATATAAATAATGTAATGCAAGAGGGCTCTTATAATTTAATTGAAATGATTCTTGTGAAAGAAATTGAATTGCTGAGAATTGGTGATTTTGAAGCAATTGAAATGCTTGATAAACTTAAGGAAAAAGCTCAAGAAAAAATTAAAAAACTTTCTGAAATTGCATTGCAAATGCATCAAAATCAGATCAAATTTTTGCAAATGCCACCATCGCCAAGGCAAGTATTTACCTCTAAACCAGCTGAATCCTATCAAGCCCTTACTAAATATGAAGGTTTTCATTTGGAGAAAACTATTGGTGGAGAGTTTATTCAAACTTTGGATGCCGATTTAAAGCATTTGGTTGGCAATGATATAATAAATTCGAAGCCAGAGCAATTGTCGCAAAATATTATTGCCGAAATAAAAAATATTAGGCAGGGCAATTTCGATTTGTCGCCAGAAAATAACAATTCTTCGGTAAGTGGCGATAACTATGCTTCGGTAAATAATAATAGTAATTCTTCGGTAATTAAAAAAGCACCAAAAGTTTCTTCGATAGCAACATCAACAGCTCCAACAATAATTGATCATTCTGTTAAAGGCGAGTGGACTGATTTGGTTACCAATCAAGAAAAACAAAAATCTCGAGAAGTTGGAGTCGAAAATAACGTCGTGGTTCGTAAAAATTAGAATCCAATTTTATATTTCTTCGCCAAACACGCGTTGATAAAATTCACGAATTACTGATTTTTCATCATCGATAATTTTGTTGTAGAAGCTTAGAATAAAAGCTTCTTTGACCGAGTTAAAAATTTCAATATTACGTCCCCAAGAAATTAAAGTTCTTAAAGAAATTAAATTAGAAATATCGCCATTTTTAAAAGCTTCGCGACTTAAATTAGCAATTTTAACCATTAGTTTCGCGGTTTGCTGATGTTCTTTTGACGATAAAAAAGCTAATTTTTTTTGTAAAATTGTGATCTCATATTCTTCCGATAAATAATTTAAAGACGCCACAATATTCCAGCGATCCATTTGAGCTTGATTGATTAAATTAGTGCCGTGATAAATTCCTAAATCATCGCCTGCACCTAGAGTATTAGAGGTGGCGAAGAGACGAAAATTTGGATGTGGAGTGATAATTTCATTTTCTTCGAGGAGCGCAAACTTGCCATCTTCTTCAAGTAAACGTTGAATAACAAACGAAACATCGGTTTTGATGGCATCATATTCATCAAGCACCAAAGCCACTCCATTGCGTAATGCGAAAGGAATTATTCCTTCTTTAAATTCGGTAATTTGTTTATCATTTTTTAATTTTATTGTATCTTTTCCAACTAAATCAAGTCGCGTAATTTGCGAATCAAAATTAATTCGCATACAAGGCCAATTAAGCCTGGAGGCGATTTGTTCGATATGAGTTGATTTGCCGGTTCCGTGCATTCCTTGAATCAAAACTCTTTGATTAAAAGCGAATCCGGCTAAGATTGCTTTGCTAGTTTTTTCATCAAATAAATAATTTTTATCAAGAGTTGGAGTCAAGTCAGAAGGGGATTTAAAGCCATTTACTTCAAAATTACAATTAATTCCAAAAGTTTTTTTGCAATCGATTTTTACAAAAGAATTTTCAATTTTTGACGACATTTTTAAAAATTTAAGTTATTTTAAGAAAATAATGCTATAATTTATTTTAAATTATTCAAATAAACAAAATATTTTATGATAAATTTTAAAGTTTTTACCATTTTTCCCGAACTTTTTCCGCAAATTTTAGCGAAGTCAATCACCGGCGAAGCGCTTAATAAAAATTTATGGAAATTAGAGGTAATTAATATTCGTGATTATGGTTTTGATGTTCGCAAAACCGTTGATGACGCCCCATTTGGCGGTGGTGCCGGCATGGTTTTTCGCCCCGATGTTTTGCATAATGCTCTGAGTGAAAATATCGATAAAAATATCATACAAAACTCTCAAAATATTCTAAAGCCCAAAATTATTTATCCATCTCCACGCGGTAAAGTTTTTAATCAAAAAATGGCACAAGAATTGTCGCAAGAAAGTGAAATTAATATTATTTGCGGACGATATGAGGGGATTGATCAAAGAATAATCGATATTTTTGAAATTGAGGAAGTTTCGATTGGTGATTATGTTTTATCGGGCGGTGAAATCGCTTCTTACGTCTTAATCGATGCCATTTTACGTAATGTTAAAGGTGTGCTCGGAAAAGAGCAATCGCTTGAGCAAGAAAGCTTCGGTAATATTGAAAATAATGATTATGAATTTTTGTTGGAATATCCACATTACACGCGTCCGGCCAGTTTTTTAGATAAAGAAGTGCCCGCAATTTTATTGTCGGGGCATCACGCTAATATCGAAAAGTGGCGTAAAGAAAAAGCCGAAGAAATTACTCAAAAAAATCGCCCCGATTTATTTGAAAAATATTTATTGAGTAAAAATAAAAAATTTTAATGAGGATGCTCTATTACTGGATCCTGAATAGCAAAAGTGTGCATTAAATAATAGCTTGAAGGATTGCCAATTAGGTTATATGGATTATAAACTGGACTATAAAAATCTGAATAACGTGGAGCTAAATATGGATGTTGCGGAGTTTTAAAATCACTTTCTAAATCTTTTATTTCTCCATCATTAATTTCTTTAATTAATTCTTTTTTGGTAATAATTTCATTGATTTCAATATTATTTTTAGGTGTAATTTCTTCTATTGTTTTAATATTTTTTTCATTAATTATTTGAGGATTTTTTGCTTGTATTTCTAATTGATTTGGAAGTGATTGAATGCTATTTTTTGTTAAATCTTTTGTGATATTTTTTTGCGAGTAAGTTTCGGGTTCTTCATTTGGTTTTAAGCTATGAGAATCCATTAAAAGCGATTTTGTTAATTTTAAATGATAAATATTTGAAAATCTTGAATTAATAAAATTCATGGCATCAAAAATATTGTCGCGAACGTCTATTTGCAACAATCCGCTAGTATCGTTAGAAAAATTTGATAAGTTAAAAATATCCAGAATTTTAAAAAAACTCGGATAATAATCTAAATTTAATTCTCCGACATAATTAACAAAACCTTTATGGGCAACAAATCCCATGTCATCAATTAATTTAAAACGCGAAGCTCCATAAATTAATGGAATTGAATGGCGGGAACATTTGATGCTTTCTAAATAAACCTTACCCGGATTTGATAAAAGAATTATGTAATTACTGTTTTCATCGATTTTTGAAATAACTTTTTCTTTATAATCATCATAAAAATTTAGTTCACATTGTATTTTTGAATTTTTAAGGAGTGGTTGTTTTTTATAAAAATAATTAACCGAAATTATTGAAAAAACTTTGTTTTTATCAAAAATAGCTAGATCCGAAGCTTGCTGACAATAAGCTCTTATTGGTATAATGCAAAGTAAATAAATAATGATTATTCTAAAGACCATTTAATTTTTTTTAATTATAAATTTGTTTAATGTTTTATTTTTTTAAAACAATTTTTTTATATTTAAATAACATTTCTTATTTTTTTAAAAAAAATACTTGCAAGAAAAAAAAATATATTGAATAATAATTTTGTCGGGAGTGTATCAGAATATAAAAGCTTTTACAGCGAATATGAATACACACGCTGGGTTTGCGTGGTGGTGGCTCCCGACATTAATAAAATTCAATTCTAAATTTCTAAAAATTTATCATTTTTTCTAAAACTCTTCTTCATAATAAAAAGTTATTATTGATTTATTTGGGTTTTAAGAATTATTTTTAAATGGAAACGGTTATCGTTAAATCTTCAAATTTTGTATCATCCTTTTTTTGATGCCCTTTGATGGGCGATTTAACTTGGAAATATATATAAATATCCTTTGCCAAATTTGGATATACAAATATTTCCGATCCGCAAAAACAATTATAAATTTTAAAAAATCTATCATCATAAGTCATTTTTGGAGATACTTTGATTGGAAATTCTCCAGTGTTTAATAAAGAAAATTTCTTCACGATAATATCATTATTTTTTATAAAATCTACATCATCATAATTTAGTTGATTTTTAAGAATGGTCGCTAAATAAATTTTTGAATCAATCTCTTCTTTTTTTAAACTTTTATCATTGGAAATCTTTTCAACATCATAGGATGGCTCGATTGTTATGTTGATGTTGGCCATATTATCGATAATTTTATAAATAACGATATGATCAAGTTCAAAATTCTTTTTAAAACTTAAAATATGAGAGATAAAATAAGGTTTACAATTTTGATTTATAATGCATTGATTATTTCGATATTTTAAATAGAATAAAAAAATAATAATGATTAAAATTACACGAATAAAAAATTTAGAAAACAGAGGCATTTTTTTAAAAAAAGTTTTAATATTAAAATTAATAAATAAATAGATGATTCAAAATAAAGTCAATCATAAAATCCCATTTGAAATATTTGAAAAATGGTTTAATGAAGCAAAAAATAATTCGCAAATTATCGAACCAAGTGCAATGTGTCTCGCAACTTCGACCTTAGATAATAAGCCATCGGCACGAATGGTTCTTTTAAAAAAATTTGATGAAAATGGTTTTTGTTTTTATACAAATTTAACTAGTCGCAAAGGTCAAGAATTAAAACGAAATCCAAATGTTGCTTTATGTTTTTATTGGGGAATTTTTGGGCGTCAAGTTAGAATTGAAGGCGAAATTGAGCCAGTTACAACTGAAGAAGCCGACGATTATTTTGCTTCAAGAAGAAGAGAGAGTAAAATCGGAGCTTGGGCGTCGAAGCAATCGCAAAAAATGGAAAATTGGCAAGAATTTGAAAATAGAATCAAAGAAATGACCGAACAATTTGAAAATCAAGAAGTTTCTCGTCCAGTTTTTTGGTCGGGATTTCGAGTAAAGCCTATAGCCATAGAGTTTTGGGAGGAGGGCGATTTTAGAATTCATCAGCGTCATCTTTATGAAAAAACTCTTGAAGGTTGGATTATCAACGAAATTTATCCATAAAATTTATGAATTTTTATAGTTTGTGCGAAAATTTTTTAGAAAATTTAGCTGAAAAAATTGAATTACAAGATATTGACTCGAAGCTAGAAGTTGAATATCAAGATGGTATTCTCGAAATCATTATTAATAGCAATAAAAAAACTTTTATAATTAATCGCAATGCGGGTAATCAAAAAATTTGGTATTCTTCGCCATTTTCAGGTGCGGATTATTTTTCGTTTGATGAATCCTTGCAGAATTGGCTTAACGCTAAGGGTGATGAATTATCAAAAAAATTATTTAATGAATTAAGTCAAATTATTATTTTAAAAAAACAAAATCTATGAAAAAAATTTTATTAATCCAAGGAGATGGAATCGGTCCCGAAGTGGTTTTACAAACTAAAAAAATCATTGATTTTTTCACTAAAAACACCGATAAAAAATTTGAAACTGAAAATGCACTTTTGGGCGGAATAGCTTTTGATGAAAAAGGGACGCCATTTCCCCAGGAAACTTTAAATTTAGCCAAGGAAGCCGATGCCACTTTGCTTGGCGCGGTTGGCGGTCCGAAATGGGAAAATTTGGAATATAAATATCGTCCTGAGCGTGGTTTACTTGGAATTCGCAAGGAATTATCATTATTCGCCAATTTACGTCCCGCTAAGGTTTTCGATGCCTTGGCTGACAGTTCAACTTTAAAAAGAAAAATTGTTGAGGGTTTAGATATTATGATAGTTCGTGAATTAACGGGTGATTTATATTTTGGCGAACCAAGATATGTAAAAACCCTTGAAGATGGCTCCAGACTAGGCGTCAACACCATGACTTATAATTCAAAAGAAGTTGAAAGAATCGCCAAAGTATCGTTTGAATTAGCAAAAATTCGTGGAAAAAAATTATGTTCAGTTGACAAGGCAAATGTTATTGAGACTACGGAAATGTGGCGTGAAGTCGTTTCAGAAATCGGTGCCAAATATTATCCCGACATCGAATTAAAACACATGTATGTTGATAACGCTTCGATGCAATTAGTTCGCAATCCAAAACAATTTGATGTGATGGTTACGGGCAACATGTTTGGTGATATTTTGTCGGATACCGCCTCAATGTTAACGGGTTCGCTTGGAATGTTGCCATCAGCGTCTCTCGGAGAAAAACAGGTTAATGGTAAACAGCATGCGCTTTATGAGCCAGTCCACGGTTCGGCCCCAGACATTGCTGGTAAAAATATCGCTAATCCATTGGCAACAATTTTAAGTTTTTCAATGATGCTTCGTTATTCTTTTGGTTATCTAAAAGAAGCCGACAAACTTGACTTGGCGGTTGAAAATGTTTTAAGTGCTGGAGCTAGAACGGCAGATATCGCGATACAGTCACAAAAAACTGTTTCATGTTCCGAAATGGCTGATAAAGTTGTTGCGGAATTAGAAAAATTGTTAACCATATCTTGATATTTTTTTAACATCACGAATAAAATTTTTTGTGAAATCATTTTTAAATAATAATAGCAGAATTTTTTTTATAAAAATGTCCAAAAACATTTTTATTTCATGTTGTTTTTTGATGTTGTTTTTAAGCAAAAATTCATTTGCCGACATAGTAAGATCAACCACTTTCGATGATAGACTTGCTTGTGAAAAATCTCGCGGATCGTGGCGAGATTTTGGCAATAGTTGCGTCGATAAATGCTCTTATAAATTTGATCAATATGCCGTTTGTGCTTATGCCATAACCTTTGGATGCGATTGCGGAAAAAATCGGTGTCTTTATGAAGATAAATGTATTTCAATTGCTGAATATAAAAAAATTTATGACGAAAATACCTTAAAAGATAAAGATGTTGTAGAAGATTTTAAGAAAAAAAGAAAAGCGCGAGCGAAAAAATTTGAAAATGAATATTTGAATAAATTAGCCGGAATTTATGGTGCAGACCCAAATTATCGCGATCCAAATCGAAATTATGAAGAAAAAAAAGAATTGCCAGAAAATACATTCAAAGGAACTAACAGAACTTTGATTTACAATCATATATTAAAAAAACATAATGATAAAATATTAGCCCAACAAAAATTAAATAATCAAAATAATGAAAATAATAAATTATTGATAAAGCCAATTGAGGTCGTAAATAACAACAAGGTTGAAGAGGTAAAAATAGATAATAATTTAACTAAAAATGCCCCAATAGTTCTTCAGCCAATTGAAGAGGAGAAGCCAATTGATGAGAGTCCGCCTAAGCAAAACAACAATGAATCTTTTTTAAGAAAATTTTCTAAAACTCCGCAAGATATTTTCGATGAAGCTAATAAAATTATTCAAAATAATGAGGAGAAACAAAATATTGAAAATAAAAATAATAATAATATGAATATTCCTCCAGTTTATGTTAAGCAACAAAATGGAGAAAATGATTTTAAAAATGGAGACGTGATAAATAATATTGATAATATTCCACAATTTACAAATTAAAATGAACATAAATAAATCATTACAAATCATAATTCATTTATTCAGAAGACTCGTCGGAGTCTTTATGGCAGTTTTTGCAATTTATTACGCTTTAATATTAATGACATTTGATGTTAATGATCCTTCTTTTAATACCTTTTCAACTGAAAATGATATAAAAAATTTTGGTGGAATTTATGGAGCTAGAATTGCCGATTTATCCTATCAAATTCTAGGTTTAAGTTCTTTTGTTGGAGTGATTTTTATTTTTAGTTTAGGGCTTCAAATGTCTAATATTAGCGGTATTCAAAATTTTTTAAGCAAAATAATTATTATTCCAATTTGTATTTTAAGTTTTTCCTTAATATTTGCTATGATGCCAAGGCCAGAATGGTGGGGATTCAGTTCTTTAGGTGGAGTAAATGGTTCTTTTTTGTTATTAAAATTGCAAAAATTTCCAAAATATGCAATTTTTTTAGTAAGTTTTTCCTTAGCTATAACTTTATTTTCAATAATAGTTGAGGTCTCATTAAAAGATTGGATTTACTCATTCCGCTTTGCTTTTGTTTGGCTTCGTTATATTTTTGAAAAACATTTATTGCCGAAGGATTTAAAAATTTCTTTTGATAATTTTCTTCCCAAAAATCAACCAAAAAATATTGCAAAAAATATTGAAACAAAAATTGTCGAAGAGGATCAAGAATTTGAAGATGATAATTCGGCTGAAATCGTTGAAAATCAAGCTCCAAAGTCAAATAATGAAGATCTAAAAAAACAACTTAAATCAACTAAAATTAAAAAAACAAAACAAAGAAAAAGCTCTTATGTTTTACCAACTTGCGAACTTTTAACCGATCGTTCCGCCGAAAATAAAGACAAAAAAGTGCCGAAAGAATTAGTTGAAAGCCAATCGAAAATGTTGTTAAAAGTTTTGGATGATTTTGGTGTCCGTGGCGCTAATGTTGGCACTAAAGTTGGGCCCGTCATTACGCTTCACGAATTTGAACCCGAAGCTGGCACCAAGGCTTCACGGGTTATTTCTTTATCGGATGATATTGCGCGTTCGATGAGTGCTGTTTCGGCGCGAATTGCGGTGGTCGCTGGCAAAACTTCGATCGGCATTGAGCTTCCAAATCCAAAGCGTGAAATGATTTTTTTACGTGAAATTCTTGAGTCGCGCGATTATAAATTTTCGCAATTTTTCTTGCCGATGATTTTGGGAAAAGATATTGGTGGCGAAATTATGATTGCCGATTTGGCGAAAATGCCACATTTATTGATCGCCGGAACGACTGGCTCGGGCAAGTCCGTCGGCTTAAACGTCATGATTTTATCTTTGCTTTTTAAACTGCGTCCCGATGAATGTAAATTCATTATGATCGATCCAAAAATGTTGGAATTATCAATTTACGATGGTATTCCTCACTTACTCTCGCCTGTAGTTACCGAACCAGGAAAAGCCGTTATCGCTTTAAAATGGGTGGTCGCCGAAATGGAAGAGCGTTATCGTTTAATGTCGAGCTTTGCTGTGCGTAACATCGCCGGCTATAATGAAAAAGCTGAAAAAGCCATGCTTGATGGCGAAAAATTAATGCGTAAAGTACAAACCGGATATGATCCAACAACGGGTAAACCAATCATCGAAGAAATTGAATTTGAACCAAAAAAATTACCTTTCATCGTGGTGATTGTCGATGAAATGGCGGATTTAATGTTGGTGGCGGGCAAGGAAATTGAAAATTCGGTGCAGAGGCTTGCTCAAATGGCGCGAGCCGCGGGAATTCACTTAATTATGGCGACGCAACGCCCGTCGGTCGACGTCATTACGGGTGTGATTAAAGCCAATTTTCCAACGCGAATTTCGTTCCAAGTTACATCGCGAATTGATTCACGCACAATTCTTGGAACTCAAGGGGCTGAACAGCTTTTAGGGCAGGGCGATATGATTTTTATGTCGGGTGGCAGTAAAATGGTTCGTGTTCACGGTCCATTTTGCTCTGATACCGAAATCGAAAATATTGTGAATTATATCAAGAGTCAGGACGTTTCGGAATTTGAAGAAAGCGAACAAATTTCTTTCGAAGTGCCAGTTCCAAATGCTTCTGGAGCTGAGGCTGGAGGCTATGAAGGTGGCGATGATAGCGATGATAATAATTTATATAATAAAGCGGTGATGATTGTGCGTCGCGATAAAAAAGCTTCGATAAGTTATGTGCAAAGGCAACTACGCATTGGCTATAATCGGGCGGCAACTTTGATTGAAAAAATGGAGGAAAATGGCGTCGTTTCTGCTCCAAATATTTCGGGTAAGAGAGAAATTATTGAAGAATAAATTTTTATAGAATATTAATTAAAACAAAAATTTAAAATTATGGAAAAATCCTCGGTCTCATTGATTAACTTGATTGTTCAAGCAGATTTTGTAGTACAATTTGTTATCTTATTAATGGTCACGGCTTCTTTCGTTTCGTGGGCAATAATTTTTGATAAATTTATAAAATTTAAAATTCTAAAATATCGTAGTGATAGATTCGAAGATTCATTCGAAAATAATGTTCCGCTCGAAGAAATTTTTACTCAAGCTAAGAATAACGACAACCACCCGCTATCCCGCATTTTTCTAGCGTGCTTGCGCGAATGGAAATCGAATAATATTAAGCTAATAATTTCTCAAGGACCCGACAAAAAAGAGTCGCTTAAGGAGCGTTTAACCAACTCGATGCAAATCGCCTCCAATCGTTCAATGCAAAAATTAGAAAGCGGATTAAATTTTTTGGCGATAATTGGCTCGTCGGCACCTTTCGTTGGGCTTTTTGGAACGGTTTGGGGCATTATGAACTCATTTCAAAGTATCGCAGTGAGTAAAAATACCAGCCTCGCGGTCGTCGCTCCAGGAATTGCCGAAAGCTTGCTTGCCACAGCAATTGGACTATTCGCCGCCATCCCCGCCGTATTTTTTTACAACATCTTTACCGCTAAAATCAACCATTTCCAAGAGCGGGCGGGCAATTTTTCTTTGATGCTTTTAAACTCAATGTCGAAAGAGCTTGATCGGAGTTAGAGGGTTGAATTATTTTTTAAAAAAATTGTTGATTGAAATTTTACATTCCAAGCCGTATAAGAATGACCATAATAGAAGAATGGACTTTCTACGGATAAAATAGAAATAAAAGCCGCAAAAACACCAACAAAGTAAATGAGGCTAAAATTGAAGAAAACAAAGAAAGCCAAGCATTAAAATAAAAAATTAAAGCGATTGGAATTATTACAGAAAATAGTAAAAGAATTCTTAAAAATTCAGATCTATTACGATATTTTTTTAAATTGAAAGAGATAGCCTCTTCTAAGCCCAAACATAAATCATTTTTAATATACTGGATATTTTCATTAGAATTGCTAAAAATATCTTTTGGACGAGCGTATTTTCCAACTACACTTCGCATCGATAAAAAAACCATTGAAGCAATACAAAATAAAATAGCGTAAAAGCCACATACACAATAAAGCAATGTTGATAAATTTCCATTTTGAAATGTGATTTCGGTGAAATCATTTTTTTTAAAAAGTAAATTATAAATTATAGCACCGCAAATAGCGAATAAATAAGATAAAAAAACCAATGCTTTTCCATCTAAATTTTTTTGTGAATCATCTAAATCTTCAAGATATTTCATTGCGTTGTCATATGCTAAATTAGTTTTTTCCTCACTAATTTCATTCCATTTAACGCAATCAAAAAAATTTGATTTGTTTGTAAATTTTTTTTCTATGAATTTTTTAATTTTTTTAGACATAAATTTGTTTTTTGGGTTTGTAATTTTTGGATTTATAAATTTAATATATTTTATTTAGTAATTAAATTTATTTAAAGAAAAATTTTTAGAACAAAGATTTTTTGGCAAAAAAATATCAAAAACAAAGAAGAGATTTTATTTCCTTCCCGCAAAAACCCTAAAAAAAATCACTGCCGAGAGCCCTAGGGAAATGAGGGTTAGCAATAAAATGCTGGAATTTTTGGGTTGGTTTAAAATATCTTCGCCGAAGGTTGTCACTAAATTTTCTTTGATGTCGTCATCGCTTTTGCCTTGAGAAATTTGTTCGCGAATTAAGGCTCGAACATCGAAAGCGAATTTGCTGTCGGAATTCTCGATTACTTGACCATTGCAAACTAAACAACGAACTTGTAGAAATAAATTCATGGCACGATTTTCGTCTTCGGGGCTACTTAGTCGGGCTTCGGGATTAAGAGCGAAAGCTGAATTTATTAAAAAAAAACCCAGAAAAAATAAAATTTTTATCAAAAATTTATTGTAAAAAATCGTCATCGATAATTCCTTTGAAAATTTTTTGCGTCCCCGCGCTCATGAAAATATTGGTGCCGTCAAATTCGATTAATAAATCTCCTCCTTTAAAGCGGACATTAACCGCTTTATTTTTGATTAAATTTTGATAAATTGCCGAAAAGCCGACGGCGCAAGCTCCAGAGCCACACGCTAAAGTTTCGCCGACACCGCGTTCAAAAACCCGAACTTCGATTAAGGAATCATTAATAATTTTAGCGAATTCGACATTAGTTTTTTGGGGAAAATATTGTAAATTATTTTCAACTTTTTGCCCGGTTTTAAAGAAAATTTCATCATTTGGAATTGAGGCGACAAAAGTTACAGCGTGAGGGTTTCCAACATTAATATGAATAAACTCAAAGCCTTCTAAATTAATTGATGAATTTACGACTTTTGGCACTCCCAAATTAACTTTTATTAAATCTTCATTAATTTTGAAGCATTCCAATATTCCCGCTTGAGTTCTAATTTTTATTTTATTTTTTGATAAATCTTCATCAAAAATAATTTTGGCGACACATCTTGTGGCGTTGCCACAAGTTGAGCTTTGGGAACCGTCGCTATTAAAAATTTGCATTTCGCAAGCGATTTGTGCGTATTTTTCGCTCGAATTATTGATTAAAATAAGCTGATCACAACCAATATTTTGGCGATGGCAAATTTTTTTTACAATTTCGACATTGATTTTTTTAACATTAAAGCGGTTGTCGATGATAACAAAATCATTGCTCGCGCCACTCATTTTAACAAAATCAAAAATCATTTTTGGCGTTTTATGAAGATGATTTTGCTCGGCTAACATAACTAAAATCTTCGGTGTTAACAATAATTTCTTCACCAGATTCGATGAAAGGCGGAACCATTACGCGAACGCCATTTTCAAGGATTGCTGGCTTATAAGATGCCGAAGCGGTTTGACCTTTCACCACCGAATCTGCTTGGGCGATTATGGCGTTAGCTTGCTCGGGCAAGAAAATTGAAATTGGCTTGTCATTGCAATATTCGATGCGAATACTCATGCCTTCAGTTAAGAATGGCAAAGCTTCGCCGACAATTTTTTTGCTGAAATTAAAAGATTCAAAACTTTCCATATCCATCGCAACAATTTCATCTTGATCAAAATATTGGAATTGCATATTTTTTTGCTCAACAAAAGCCACATCAACATCTTCGCTTGAAGCAAAGCGGGTGTTGGTTTTGTTGCCCGTGACGATATTTTTCATTTCAACTTGAATATAAGCACCACCTTTTCCGGGTTTAACATGTTCACGTTTAATAACTTTCCATAATTGATTTTGGAATTCTATAACATTGCCGATGCGGATTGAATTTGCGTTTGTTTTCATAATTTTTTTTAATTTAAAAAGTTTGAATTTGTTGTAAAATTATATTTTAAATTTAGCGAAATTTTACTAAATTTATTTATTATTCCAGCCGAATTATTATAGCGATAAAACTTATTTGTATCCAAATTTTGGACAATCATATAGCCTTTATTTTTAGGGTAGTAAACATATTCATAACCTAATCCCAAATAAATATTTTTCTTAATTTCGCCGAAGATATTAGTTCCCCAATTATAATATTTTCCATTTTTAAAATGTGCATCAAATTTAAGATTTCTTTGATGATGAATATCGGTGTCATGAGCGTAAACCAAATTACTATAATTGCCAAATATATTGGCATAAATTTTTTTATCAAACAATTCTTTTTGATATTCTAAACCGATATAAGGAGTTTCAAAATTTTGTTCATAAGTAATGCCTCTTTGAAAATCAAAATTACCAACCCGATCTCGAAAGGCAATTGATTCAGTGCCATCTTTATTTGTTGTCGAATAAATATAAGAACCGCCATAATCACGCCATTTAAAGCGATCATATTTATAACCAAGATTGAATTTTAATTCATCCTTATAAAGATTGTAGGAGTCAGCAATATCAAACTGTTGCGCCTTTTGTATTTTTACATTACTAATCGAACGATGAGTCCAATTATTATGATCGATATTGCCGTCATAATTTTTGCCAATCCAATCATAATTAAACATTTTGCCATCGCCATTATTAATTGCGGTGGATAATTTAATACGAGCCCCAAAACCTTCAAAAAATTGCGAATTTAAACCCAAAGAGAGCATTTTTAAATTCTTTATATCCCACTCTAAATGACTTAATTTTTTAGCTCCATCATAAACAATTTCATCGGCTTTACCATTAACTCTATCAATAGAAATTGTTAAAGAATGTTTGTAAAATTCTTCTTCATTTTTAGTTAAAGATTTATTATTTATTTCATTTTCTTTGGGAATTTTTAACGATTTTTCTCGATATAATTTTTTAGGTGAAGAAGATTGATTTTCTTTAGCGTAAAGCCCTTGTGAAGATAATAGAAATAGGCAAAAAAATGCACCAAAAAACCCTTTAAAATTTTTCATAATTTTTAAATTTATTTAAGCAATTAATTCAAATATGATTAGGGTTTTCTTAGATGAAAGAAACTAAATAATTATTTTTGGAAAATAATTATTTAGTTTAAATTTTTAACAATTTCTTCGACAACTTTTTTAGCGTCGCCAAAAATCATCATAGTATTTTCATTGTAAAACAATTCATTCTCAACGCCGGCATAGCCCGTCGCCATTGAACGCTTGACGAAGAAAACAGTTTTGGCGTTGCCAACATCGAGAATCGGCATACCATAAATCGGACTGGCTTTGTCAGTTTTAGCGGAAGGATTGGTGACATCGTTGGCGCCAATGACAAAAGCGATATCGGTATTTCTAAATTCAGAATTTATTTCGTCAAGTTCAAAAACTTTTTCATAATCGATATTAGCTTCGGCAAGTAACACATTCATATGTCCAGGCATTCTGCCGGCGACGGGATGAATAGCGAATTTAACGCTGGCACCAGCATTTTCTAGAAGATGAGTCATTTCTGAAACGGCGTGTTGAGCACCCGCCACCGCCATTCCATAACCAGGAACGATAATCACTGAAGAGGCGCCCTTGATAATGTGGGCAACATCTTCGGCATTGGCAATTTTGATTGGTCTTTGCTCTTTGGCTTCAACATTTTGAACAGCTTCATTAACATTAAATCCTGAAAACATCACGTTAAAAATTGAGCGATTCATCGCTTTGCACATAATATAACTAAGGATGGCGCCACTTGCGCCGACAAGGGCTCCCGTAATTATTAAAAGTGGATTATTGAGCGTAAAACCGATACCGCTGGCGGCCCAACCTGAATAAGAATTTAGCATTGAAACCACGACGGGCATATCGGCACCGCCGACGGGAGCGATTAAAATTATACCAATAAAAAATGAAAGTAAGGTGAGGGTAATGAATAAAAATTTTGAACCGAACAAGCAAAAACCAAGCAATAAAACTCCCAAACTAATCGCCGTAATTTTGGAATATTTTTTAGGATTTTTTTTGAAAATTATTAATTTTGACGACATTTTGCCGTTAAGTTTCAAGAAGGCGATGATTGAGCCCGTAAATGTTATGGCACCAATTAGAACTCCTAAACCCATTTCAATGCGACTGGCTAATTTTATTTTTTCATCTTCTAAAATGCCGAATGAATTTGGCATCCAAAGTGCGCTTGTTGCGATAAAAACCGCTGATAAACCGACGAGAGAATGAAAGCCCGCAACTAATTGTGGCATTGCCGTCATTTTGACTTTATTAGCGATAGCGTAACCAATTCCGCCACCAATAATTATGGCGAGTAAAATATAAAAAATATTGTGAATTTGTGGCAAAAAAAGTGTGGTAATAATTGCTAAAGCCATGCCCGACATCCCAAGGTAATTGCCGATTCGCGAGGTTTTTGGCGATGATAATCCGTAAAGCGATAAGATAAATAAAACCGCTGAAATTATGTAAAAGAAAGTTGCGAATGATGACATATTTTAAACAATTTTTTGATTATAAAAAAATTTTTTTTAAAGAATAATCTAAGTTTTATTTTAATCAATTGTTTAAAATATTTTTATCTTTTTAATCCAAAACATTTTGCCGCTTGAAATAGATTATTAAAAACTCCATGGGTGAAGGTTTTAAAACAGCTTTTGGGTAAAATATTTTCTTCATCGCGATTATTATTAGAAGATCTTGTTTTTGTAAGTGCCAAATCAGCTGTTGAATCAAGTATATTCTCCATTAATTTATTTTCTTGAAATGATCTGTCGCTTGTTGTTGGCGTTATCTGCACGGGGGTTGAAAAAGTGATAATTTTTGTTTTCGTGTCGACATTTTGTTTGAAATCTTGAAAAACAAAATCGGCACTTAAACCGCTATTTTCATTGTTTCGTGATTTAGTCATAAAAAATAAATTAGTTTACAAAAATTGTTAACTTAATTTAAATTTTGTTTAATATTAATCAATCTTAATTATAAAAATAATATTTAACTTAAAATAAGATAATTAAACTCCGGCTTTCAAACAATCATGGAGGTGCAAAACGCCAATAATTTTATTATTTTCAAGCACAAAAATGCTCGTTATCGATTTTTTATTCATCAGCGTAAAAGCTTCAATCGCAAGACTTTCTTTAACAATTGTAATCGGATTTTTAGTCATAATATTTTCGGCAATTTCGTCGAAAAAATTTTGATTTAAATGACGACGCAAATCGCCGTCGGTAATAATTCCGATCATTTTATTTTCATTATCGACAACTGCGGTGCAACCTAGATGCTTCGAGGTCATTTCGATAATCACTTCGCTCATTTTAGTGTTAAATTTCACGACGGGAATTTGCGAATCTTTACGCATAATTTCAAAAACTTTTAAAAAAGCCGAACCCAATTTTCCACCGGGATGAAAAGTGCCAAAATTATCGGAATTAAAACCGCGCGCCTCGATTAAGCTAACAGCCAAGCAATCTCCAAGTGCAAGCATCATCGTCGTTGAAGTGGTTGGCGCGTTGACATTATTCGCCTCTTTAACGGCAGGAATAACTAGCGGAATCGTGCTGGCTTTGGCGAGTTCGGAATCATGTTTACGAACAATGCCGATGATCGGAATTTCGAATCTTTTGCAATAATAAATTATGTCACGAAGTTCTTTAGTTTCGCCCGAATTGGAAAGTAAAATTACAATATCTTTGGTGGTAATCATACCTAAATCACCATGACTGGCTTCGGCAGGGTGAATAAAAAATGCCGGAGTGCCCGTCGAGGCGAGGGTGGCGGAAATTTTATTGGCAATATGTCCAGATTTTCCCATACCGCTTATGATTACTCGACCCTTGCAGTTCAAGATTAAATCAACGGTTTTGATATAATTTTCATCAAAGAAATCGATGAGCGACTTTAAACCTTCAATTTCAGTTTCAATAGTTTTTATCGCAGAAATAATATGTAAATTTTTATGTTGCATAATTTTTAAAAAAAAGTTTTTATTAGCAAAATTTTTAATTTAATAATTTGCATTATGAGTTTAAAAGAGCAAGAAGTTTTACAAGAATTTATCAACGCCAAGGCGATTTTAAAGGGTCATTTCATTTTGTCATCGGGTCTGCATTCCGATACTTATATGCAATGTGCTCGAGTTTTGATGGAACCGAAAAGAGCCGAAAAATTATGCCACTCTTTGGCGAAAAAAGTGCAAGAAAAACTTGGCGAAAATTTTGCCGATATCGTCGTCGCACCAGCAATGGGTGGGGTTGTCGTTGGTTATGAACTGGCTCGACAACTTAATTTGCCAACAATTTTTTGCGAAAGAGTTAATGGAATTTTTGAATTACGTCGTGGTTTTGAATTGCCCGAAAACGCTAGAGTTCTGGTGGTTGAAGATGTTATCACCACCGGCAAATCTTCTTTAGAAACTTTCGATTTGGTAAAAAAACTTGGTGGAAAAATAGTTGCCGAAGCTTGTTTAGTCGATCGTTCGGGCGATAAAAATTTAGAGCAAAAAATGGCAGTTCCGATTATTTCTTTAATGCAAATTGAAGTGCAAACTTTTGATGAAAACCATATTCCCGAAAGTTTGAAAAACCTTCCTGCAGTAAAGCCGGGAAGTAGGTTTATAAAATAACAGTACTTCATTTTAAATCAAAATTTTTCAATAAAAATGAATAATTTTATTTACACTAAATTCATTTCATAGCTCATTTTAATTTTATGGCTAGTTAACATTACAAGAAGTTTTTAAATCTTGTCCCGAAATTGCCGCCACGATTGACGGAGCACCAAACATGGTGGCGATTCCGACCGTTACCCCAATCATCAAACCCCAAGAAACTTTTCCGGTAAAGAAGCCAATTCCCGTGGCAATGATGGCGAAAGCGGCGAAAGTTTTCCCTGCACTTCCCGTCACTACTCTTAAAGCGTTGCACATTGATTTGGTGAAAGTGTTTTGACTGATGTTATACGCTTCATCAGCAACGTCGCCCTTAAGTTTAGCTCGTATTTTAGTGCATTGATCGACACAATAAGCTAACAAGACTGCTGCTGAGACGTTGTAACCATCTGCTCTTCCGCTACAAGGCTGATATGAAGCACTCAAGCTACCGGGTCCTTTGATAGTAATAATATCTTCTCGATTTGATGAAGAGCATGTTATTGCTGAAAATGAATCGCAATCCGCACTGCAGGTTGATACTCCATTCGTTATTGTCTTAACTTGATCCGCTCCTAGTGCATCAACACTACCAATCATTAAAAATGTTGAAAAAAATAATGCGTAAAAAGTTTTTGAGAATAATTTTTTGATCATTTTTAAAAAATATTAAAGAGTAAATTGGGATTTAAAGCCAAAGCCAAAGCCCAAGCTTAGAGAGATGATGTTCAATGATAAGTGATAAAGCAAATTATGATTAGCAAATTGAGTAAATTAATTTTTTTTAAATCAATTTGATAAAATGGAAATTCGCAATGAATATTTTTTAAGGCAAAAAATGAATGTTTTGTAGAAATTAGGTTAAAAATTTGGTGAAAAAAAGTGATAAAAAAATTATAAAAAGGAATTGCAAAGATTTAAAAAAAAGTGAATTTATTTTTTGATTTTTTTTAAGGAATTAAAAAAAATTTTTAAAAAATTTTAAATCAAAAAGTGAAATAAATTAATATTTCACTTTTTCAATAATCAATTATCTAGATTGAATTTTTTATGTCATGTCACAAGAAGTTTTCACGTCTTGCCCCGAAATTGCTGCCACAATTGTCGGAGCACCGAACATGGTGGCGATTCCGACCGTTACCCCAATCATCAAACCCCAAGAAACCTTACCCGTAAAAAAACCAATTCCCGTGGCGATGATGGCGAAAGCTGCGAAAGTTTTCCCCGCACTTCCCGTTACCACTTTTAAAGCATTGCACATTGATCTAGAAAAGGTGCTCATATTGGTGTCATATTTTTCATCGGCAACATCACCTCTAGCTAAAGCTTTTATTTGTTCGCAATAAAAATTACATACTTTTATAAGGGTGCCTAAAGGAATTTCGGTTGTCGTGCTATCGCATTTTTTAAATGATCTAACTATATTATTAGGCCCTGTCATGCGAACATAGGAGTCATTTGGGCAATTTGATGCCATACTCCAACTGGATGATTCATCACTAGTACTACATTTGGAAGGAGCGTTACAAGCGTCTTCCGCAGTAAATGTAAAATTTTCATTATTGTCATTCGCCGCCGCCATAGCATCAACGCCATTTATCATTAAAAAGGTTAAAAAAGATAAACTGTAAAAAGTTTTTGAGAATAATTTTTTGATCATGTTTATAAAATTTTAAAAATTTAATGATAAAGTTATTTAAAAAACAAAGCCAAAGCCAAAGCCAAAAATATAAATATTAAAAACAAATTAATTATCGACACTTAATAATCAATCAGTTTTTAATTTTTATAAAAAAAAATAGCAAATAAATTTAATGTTAATAATATTATTTTATTCCAAAGAATTTTTTTATAAATAATTAACTTTTACTTAAACTTCAAATAGAGTGAGAGATTTGACTGGATTGTGATTACGTTCGGGCTTAACCTCTGCAATATTTTTCTTTTTTCTCCGACGACGGCGATCACGTTTAACTTTACGAACTTTAGATGAGTCGATCATCAAGCGACTTTTAATGTAATTATCAATCGCTTCTTCAAATTCAGGCATTTGTTCTTTGAAGAAATGATCGGCATTGGGAACCATTTGATAAGCGACTTCGGCTCCATCACGCGCCGAAAGCTTTTCGGCAAGTCGAGCTGAATCTTGTTCTTTAGTTATTTCATCTTTTTCACCTTGAATTATAAGACCAGAAGCCGAACAAGGAACGATAAAATTAAAATCATATTTTGAAGCGGGCGGAGCCACTAAAATATAATTTTCAATTTCGGGTCTTCGCATAACGGTTTGAAGTGCGATCCAAGCTCCGAAAGAAAAACCGGCAATCCAAAAATCTGTCGCTTCCATATTTTGATCGTGAAGCCAATTTATCACTGCGGTAATGTCCATCAACTCGCCAACGCCATTATCAAATTTACCTTGGGATTTGCCGACGCCACGAAAATTAACTCGCAAAACCGAATATCCATTATTGGCAAAGGCTTTGTAAAGATTGTAAGTGATTTTATTGTTCATGGTTCCGCCATAAAGCGGGTGTGGATGCAAAACTAAAGCAACGGGGGCTTTCGGGTTTGGATTCTGATGGTAACGACCTTCAATTCTTCCAACATTTCCACTGATTATAACCTCGGGCATCTTGCGAAATATTTATATTGATGAATATTATGAATGCTTAATAAAATTAAGCATTTTCGTCAAGTTGACTCCACTGCATCGGACGATTATCGGCGCCTAGAACTAGTTGAGTTGTGTTAATATATTTGGCGGCCATATATTTACCATGTCCAACGCGAACACCATAATAATAAATTGGCTCAACTTCCTTGCCGTTGAATTTTTTCTTTTCAATGTTTTTGGCGCGGTTTTTAGGGTTATTCTTAGTGCCCATAGTTTGATTAAAATAATGTTAAAATGAGATAAAAAAATCTTTCTAAAAAAAATTTTATTTTGCAAATACAACTAAATCAAGTAAAAATTTTAAAAATTATAAAAAAACTGTTTTATTTAATGAAAAAATTTTTAAATTTAGTAAAAATAATTCAACAATAATTTTAATTTATGCCAAAATTTACTCGCTTAAAAGATTGCGTTGTCACTAATAAAAATGTGCTTGTACGTTGTGATATCAACGTTCCGATCGTTAATGGAAAAATTGAAGATGATACGCGCATCAAAGCCATTATTCCAACTTTAAAATATCTGGCTCAAAATCAAGCCAAAGTAATTTTGCTCGCTCATTTCGGACGTCCCGAAGGCAAGTTTGAAGAATCGATGTCGCTTAAACATGTTTTAAATCGTCTTCAAGAACTTTTGACACCGATTAAAATTTCTTTTATCGATGATTGTATCGGCGAAAAAGTCCAGCAAGCAGTTGTTAACACAAATTACGGCGAAATTATTATGCTCGAAAATTTACGTTTTTATAAACAAGAAAACAAGAATGATTCAGAATTTTCTAGGTCTCTTGCCTCGCTTGGAAATCTTTATGTTAATGATGCTTTTTCTTGTTCACACCGCTCGCACGCTTCAATCACTGGTATTCCCGAATTTTTAAAATCCTGTGCTGGTTTTCAAATGGAAGTTGAGCTTGATAATCTTACTAATCTTTTAGAAAATGCTAAGAAGCCAATGATGGCGGTAGTTGGGGGCGCTAAAGTTTCTACCAAAATTGATTTATTAAATTCACTTGCCACCAAATCTCAAGCGATTTTAGTCGGTGGTGGAATGGCCAATAGTTTTTTATTTGCACTCGGTAAAAATATCGGCAAATCCCTGTGTGAGAAGGACTTAAAAGATGTCGCTTTGAAAATTATTGAAACCGCCAAACAAAATAATTGTGAAATTATTTTACCAAGCGATGTGGTTGTGGTGAAGGAATTTAAAGCCAACGCACCTTATCGCATTGCCTCAATCGATGATGTTGGTGATGGTGAAATTATTGTCGATATCGGCACCAAAACCATCGAAAATTTAAATACAAAATTAAATAATTTTAAAACTTTGCTGTGGAACGGACCGCTCGGAGCCTTTGAAATGAAGCCTTTTAATCGTGGCACCGAAGATTTTGCCAATATTGTTGCTAAACTCACTAAATCTGGAAAATTAATTTCGATTGCAGGGGGAGGTGATGTTGTTTCGGCAATTAATGGTTGTAATTTAGCATCGGATTTTTCTTATATTTCAACTGCCGGCGGAGCTTTTCTGGAGTGGCTCGAGGGCAAAGATTTACCGGGAGTCTTGGCACTACAAAATCATAAAAATTAAAAATTTTTATAATATTTAAGCTTGCAAAATTTCGTAAAGTAATTTTTAATGAATTTTGAATTTTGTAAATTTTTAAAAAATAATTTTACAAATTTTCATAAAAATCGAAGGGGATATAGCGCAGTTGGTAGCGCGTTTGCATGGCATGCAAAAGGTCACGAGTTCGAATCTCGTTATCTCCACCATTTTCTAAGCTTCGAAGGCTTAAAAATCCTTATTCTCGCCAACTTCCAAAATTAAAAAATCTTTTTCTAAATTAGCCTCTATGCGATTTTTTTTAAGATCTTCCGCGGGATCTTTAAAATTATCAGAAGCCAATTGAAAAGTTTCAAAATGCATAGCAATTGATTTTCCAGCATTAAGTTCCTTGTGGGCAAGAATCGCCTCTTTAGGACTAATATGATGGCGAATCATAAAATCTTGAGGTTTGTAAGCACCAATTGGGAGTAGGGCGAGTTTGAAGTTTTTAAATTTTTGTCCTGCTTCGATAAAATGCGAATCATAGCCAGTATCGCCAGCAAAATAAATATTGCCAAGATTGGTTTCGAGAGCGAACGCTCCCCACAATGTTGCATTTGAGCCCCAAAAAGCTCTTTTTGACCAATGTTTAGCGCGTAAAAAATTAATCGAAAGATTTTCATTGAATTGAATTTTGTCGTTCCAATCCATTTCTTGACAATTAACTTTTAAATTTTTCACTTCATTTAGATAATAACAAATTCCAAGACCTGCATAAATTTTTGGATTGGAAAAATCACGAAGTTTTTTTATAGTAGGTAAATCCAAGTGGTCGTAGTGCGAATGACTAATTAAAACAATATCAATTTTTGGAAGATCATCAAATTTTATTCCTGGTTTTTTGGCTCTTTTTGGACCCAAAAAAGATACGGGACTGGCACGATCAGACCAAATCGGATCAGTTAAAATATTTAAATTATTAAATTGCAATAAAAATGTTGAATGACCAACAAAAGTTGTAGAGATTTTATCATTGTTAACTTTTTCTAATGGTTTAAAATTTTGCACTTCAATCAAATCTTTCACCCACAAAGATTTGCCATTTTCGGCTTCATATTTTGCCTTTGCTTTATAATAAGACATGAAGTTTTTTTTGAGAGGATCTTCACTATTTGGATTAAAAAATCTTTCACCGTTAAAATGGTCGGAAACATTGCCTTTGTAGTATCCTGATTCAGAAAATAATAAGCATGAAGATAAGAAACTCATGAGAATGAATGTTAAAAAATATTTTAAGAATTTTATCATGTGATCGATTTTAGCTTTAATTAAAAATTGATTTTTTTTAAAATTATCAATATTAAAAAATTAAAAATCAATCGTTCGACCGTTTTTAACCCAATCGCCATAGCGCGTGTTATCTTCTGGTTTTTTTAAAATATCTTCCTCAGAAGTTGTTTTTTCTTCTGATTTTGAAGAATTTTCTTCATTTAAATTTTCGTTTTTTGTGGTTGATTTCATTTTAAAATTTATTTTTGATTAACGTTCTTGTCCCTGTCCACCACTAATTAAAGACATATTTGCCCCTAAGTAAGCTCCAGTTTCTTTGACCACCGAAACATCTAGTTTTAATCCCATTTTTTTTGCCATTTCAAAAAAATCATGATAAGATATTTTTCCCATAGCTAAAGCGCCATCGGCCCATGCAAATAAATCGGCCTCAAAAACTCCTCCATTGCCTTTTAATAGCGAGAGGACTCCATCTAAACTCCCCATCGAGATGTCGATACCTCCTCCTTCTCCAAATTTAAAAGTATTGTCGATGTTTCCTCCCATTCCGCCATTTTTACCGCCACTATTAGGAAATCCAGCACCGGGATTAGTGTGGGTGTTCTCACTGTCCTTTATTATATTGTTGGCAAAAAGCATTTTACCGATATCGCTAGTGGACATAATATTATTTCATATTTTTTATTTAGATGAATCAACCGCGGCAACGGCCGACATGTTAAGAATATCGTTAATCGAAGACTGCATCGTCACGATTTGAACGGGCTTTTCGAAGCCATCTAAAATTGGTCCGATCACCGTGCAATTGCCGACTTCTTCAAGAAGTTTGGTGGCGATACTAGCTGAATGAAGCCCCGGACAAATTAAAATATTTGCCGGTCCCGTCAATCGACAAAATGGATATTTTGCCATTTTTTCAGGATTCAAAGCGACATCAGCGGTCATTTCACCATCATATTCAAAATCAACTTTCATGCCGTCAAGTTTTTCAACTGCATGTTTCATGCGACTTGATTCATTTTTCAAGGCACTGCCAAAATTTGAAAATGATAAGAACGCAATTTTTGGTTCATAGCCCATTTTGCGAACTTTTTTGGCAGTTTGAATGGCAATACTTACCAGATGTTCCGAAGATGATAATTCTGAACAAGCAGTATCCGCAATAAAGATTGTGCGCCCTTTGGAAATAATCATTGAAACGCCAAGAACAATATGGTCTTTTTTGTTTTTGATAACTTGCCAAATATCTTTTAAAGATTTACTATAACCACGAGTTAAGCCTGTGACGAGAAGATCGCCATGACCGCAAGCGAGCATTGATCCCGCAAAAATATTACGATCGGTTTTGATCATTCTTGCGCAATCTGAAAGTAAAACTCCTTTGCGTTGTAGTTTTGAATATAGATAATCGATATATTTATTATTCTCGCCAGAAATTGCTGAGTTGTAAATCTCGATGCCTTTTTCATCGATATTTAATTCTTGCATTTTTTCAAGAATTCGCTCTTTTTTTCCAACTAAAATTGGTTTGCCATATTTGTTATCGCGCCACATGCTGGCAACCTTTATAATTTCTGGCTGTTCGCCTTCGGCAAAAATAACATTTTTTGGTGATCTTTTTAATTTTTCGAAAATCAAACTTAAACTATTAACTGAAGGATCGCGACGAGCTTGAAGTTGTTTAGTGTAGGCATCCCAATCTTTAATTGGTTTTCTAGCGACACCACTTTCAACCGCAGCTTTAGCCACCGCCACTGGAACCGTGTAAATTAAACGAGAATCAAATGGGGTTGGGATGATATAATGCGGACCGAATTTCATTTCACGACCACCATAAGCCTTAATAACTTCGTCGGGAACTGGTTGACGAGCTATCTCGGCGATAGCTTTAACCGCAGCGATTTTCATTTCTTCATTGATAGTTGAAGCTCTTACATCAAGCGCTCCGCGGAAAATATATGGAAAACCCATTACGTTATTGACTTGGTTTTCATAATCACTGCGACCCGTAGCTACAATAGCGTCACTTCTAGCTTCACGAACTTCTTCGGGTAAAATTTCTGGATCAGGATTTGCCATGGCAAAAATTACTGGATTTTTTGCCATTGATTTAACCATGTCCTTAGTGACTGCTCCTTTAACTGAAAGTCCAAGAAACACGTCCGCACCTTTCATCGCTTCGGCTAAAGTGCGAGCTTTCGTTTCAACGGCGTGAGCTGATTTCCATTGATTCATGCCGTCGGTTCGACCTTTGTAAATAACTCCCTTAGTATCGCATAAAAGTGCGCTTTCATGAGGTAAACCCATGGCTTTTAGAAGCTCTAAACAAGCGATTCCGGCAGCACCTGCTCCGTTAACGACAACTTTTATTTCATTAAATTTTTTGCCCGATAAATGTAATACGTTAAGAATTCCAGCAGCCGAAATTATTGCAGTGCCATGTTGATCATCGTGAAAAACTGGAATATCCATAATTTCACGTAATTTGCTTTCAATGATAAAACATTCTGGCGCTTTGATATCTTCGAGATTAATCCCGCCCCAGCTTGGCCCGAGATATTTGACGGCGTTAATAAATTCATCAACATTTTCGGTATCAACTTCGATATCAACCGAATCAATATCGGCGAAACGTTTGAACAAAACTGATTTTCCTTCCATCACGGGCTTACCGGCGAGAGCGCCTAAATTACCAAGACCGAGAACCGCTGTTCCGTTGGAAATAACCGCTACATAATTGCCTTTGGCAGTGTAATCATAAGCCAAATCAGGATTTTTTTGAATTTCTAAGCATGGTACAGCAACTCCGGGAGAATAGGCGAGGGCAAGTTCACGTTGAGTGTTGAGTGGCTTGGTTGCATGCATGGCAACTTTACCGGGCTGTCCTTGAATATGAAAATTTAAAGCCTCGATTTCTTTTTGAGTTTTGTTATTTGATTTTGAAGAATTCTTTGAATCATCAATAATATTTTGCGAATGTTTTTTATTTGACATAATTAATTTTAAAATGTTAAAAGTTAAATCAATTTAGTTAACCAAATTACTTTTTAAATTTTTATTGTCAAAAATTGTTTATGGATTCATTTGAAATTCTTCAAGAAAATATTTCACAAAATTGCTTTAAGAGGCATGAGGGGCAGAGGCAAATCGACTTTTTAATCTTACATCATTTGCAAGCAAATTCTATTGCACAAACCATCGAAGCTCTCGAATATCATGGGGTAAGTGCTCATTTTTTAATCGATAAAAATGGTAAAATTGCTCAAATAGTTGATGAAAATGACGTTGCTTTTCATGCTGGAGTAAGTTGTTGGAATGGTTTTGAGGGATTAAATATAAATTCAATTGGCATTGAATTTATAAATTCTGATCCTTTTTCCAATAATTTTTCACAGCAACAAATGCTTGCCGGCGTTGATTTAGCAAGTTATTTAATTAATAAATATAATATTCAGAGTAGATATGTTTTGGGTCATTCCGATATTGCATATAATTCAGCGACGGGTTTACTTGATCGCAAACAAGATCCTTCACATTTATTTGATTGGGAATTTTTAGCAAAAAATAACATAGGATTATATCCAAAATTATTTATAGATTCTAGCGATGAAAGTTTGATATTCGAGCTCGGAGACGAAAATTCACAAATCGAAAAAATCAAAAAAAATCTGCAAGAATTTGGTTATAAAGTTATGAATATTAACAATATTTTTGATGAAGAAATGCAGATGTTGGCGCGGGTTTTTAACCGCCATTTTAACAATAAAATTGATTTACGAAGCCAAGATTTATGGCTCCAAAGCTCGGATCAAATCCTTAAAGAATTGATGAAATTAATTTAGTTGATAAACGTTTCATCTTTTTTTATAACGCGAATAACCTCATAATTGACATTATGTAAACTTAAATAATAGGGGATAAAAGATACAAGATTCTGATAAGCAATTTATACTTGCTTACGTTCTTTTTATAAACCTTCAAAGCTTGAGAATTCTACGAAAATAAGGTTTAAATCAGTTCGATGCTTTGTTTAAATTTGATAAATGAATTGTTTAAATCTAATTCTAAATTCTGAAATAATCATAGTTTTTCACATTGATAAATTTTCAATTTTATCAATCATTTTAATTATGAAATTTAATCGATTTTGGTTAATTTAATAATTTAATATATGTATAAAATATGAAAAAGTTTTTATAAAAGTTTTGACAATTTTAAGGATTTTTTGGTGGATTAAAAATATTTTTGACATTTAAGCTTCTTCAATGTTATTATGATTGCGCTTGATATATTTGCTTTCAAACAAATATTAATTTATGCCTCCGTGGCGGAATGGTAGACGCGATAGACTCAAAATCTATTGCCCTTTGCGGGTGTGTCAGTTCGAGTCTGACCGGAGGTACCAAACTATTTTTTTCTTAAAAAATCATAAATTTTTTTTAATTAACCCCCTCACCTCCTTTATTTACAAGCCTTTGAATTGATCAAAATAATTTCAATAGTAAAAAAAATTACACGATATAGAATTTTAAAATCAAAAATTAAACCATTTTAAATCTCGCAAATTAATGTTAAAAAAAATTATCCTTAAATCCATTTTTCTTTTGATAATCCTAGTTTCAGAGGGTTTTTGTCTGGAATATAATATTGATAATTTATTAAAAACCGCTGAAGAAAATAGTGCCAATATTCAAGCTTTTGATTTATTCGCTCAAAGTCAAAAATCCTTCGCCAATCAACAGAAATATTGGGCAAATCCGACTATTTCGGCAACAAAAACTAGCTCACAAAATACTTTTTCTCTTTCGCAAGAAATTCCTTATTTTAATAAATTGGAAAATAAATATAACATCGAAAATTCCGAATTTAAAATCCAAGAAAATCGGCGAAACTCCTTGATTTTAGAGGTTAAATCGCAAGTTTTTAAATTGGCTTATCAAAATTTTATTTTGCAAAATAAAATTCAATTAACGCAAAAAAGATTAGATCGTTTGTCGTTAATATGTAATTATCTTGCTAATATCGCTTTAGATTCGCCGAACCGCCACGCTCAAAGCATCATCGCTCAAGATCGCATTAAATTAGTGCAACGCGATTTGATTATTTTGAACAATCAATTGAAGCAAAATTTTAATAATTTAAATGTATTTTTAAACTTGCCCGAGCACCCAAAAATTACTTTAAAATGGCTCGATAAAAATCAACTTGAACCCAAGCAGAATCTAATTCAAAAAGCTTTTGAAAATAATCTAAATTTGAAAGGGCAAAAATTTAATATTGAAAAATATCGCAGTGAATTGGCTTATGCTAAAATCGAGCAAATGCCAAATGTAAATATTCATGGTCAAATTCAAGATTCTTCGGTCTCCTCTTCAAATCAGGCTTCGAACGGTATTGGATTATCGCTTTCAGTGCCAATTATTAACCAAAATAAAGAGAAAATTTTTAGTGCCGAGTCAAAAATTAAAGCACAAAATAAACTTTATGAATTTGAAAAAAATCAACTCGAAAAAATTATTGAAAATGATATTTTGCAATATCAAACTCAACTAAAAAATTCACAAATTTTTGCCATAAATTTGGTTCCAAAAATCATCGCTAGACTCAACAACGCCAATGTTGATTTTAAAAAAGGCATTCTCGATTTTATTACTTATATTGAACTTGATATGCAAGAATATAAAACGCTCGACGCCATTTTCGAAGCACAATATTTATTGGCGGAATCTTTTAGTGATTTAATGGTTAAAATTGGTGATTTTTCAATTCCACAAAACTTAAAATAACTCATGAAAATTAGCCTAATTGAAAAATTTTTTAGAAAATTATTAGAGCTCCGAGCCTATGTTTTATTTGCCTTCGCAATCATTTCGCTTTTTGGCATTTATTCATTTTCTAAAGTAAAAATCGACGCCATTCCCGACATTACCAACAAGCAAGTGATAGTAAACACCAAAACTTTTGGCATCGATCCAGCTTACATCGAAAAATCTGTCACTTATCCAATTGAATCCGAACTTTTTGGTGTTCCCAAAATCAAGGAAATGCGTTCTCTCTCTAAGTTCGGATTATCGCAAATAATTTTAATTTTTGAAGATGATGTTGATATTTATTTTGCGCGAGCCCAAGTTTTGCAAAGATTATCTTCGCTAAAAGATCAGCTTCCGCCCAATATTTCACCAACCATCGCCCCAATAACCACGGGCATCGGCGAGATTATAATTTACCGTGTAATTAATAAAAATAACAGCGAAAATGATTTAAGCGAACATGATTTGATGGAGATTCGTGCCTTTCAAGAATTTCGCATTGCTCGCGAATTGAAGCGGGTTCAAGGCGTCGCTGAGATCGATACCATCGGCGGTTTCGAACGCCAAATTCATCTTAATTTAATTCCGCAAAAAATTATTAATCAGGGTTTAACCGCTAAAAAAATTATTGCTCAAATTCAATCGATCGGCGAGAACTTTGGCGGAGGCTATATCGAGAAAGATAACCAACAAAAAATTGTGCGAACTTTTGCTAATATTCGTGATCAAAATGATTTGATGAATGTGCCGATTAAAATTGACTATTCAGGCAAGGCAATTCCGCTTCATCAAATTGTTGAAGTGCGTCAAGATTATTCGCAACTTTTGGGTTCAGCTTCGGTTGGCGGAAAAGAAGCGATTATCGGCACTGTGATGCTCCAATCGGGCTCAAACAGCAATGAAGTTTTGACTAAAGTTAAGCAAGAAATTGAAAAAATTAATGCTCGTAATTCGAAATTTCAAATCGAATTACTTTATGATCGCCAATTTTTAATCGACAAAACTATTAAAACAGTTTTAAAGAATTTACTTGAGGGAATCCTTTTGGTTGTAGCAGTTTTATGTTTTGCACTCGGCACTTTAAAATCTGGAATGATCGTTGCTTCAACCATAATTTTTTCGGTATTAATTTTAAGTTCTTGCATGAATTTGTTCGGCATTTCTGCCAATTTAATGAGTCTCGGAGCTATTGATTTTGGGTTGCTCGTCGACTCTTCGGTGGTTTTAGTTGAATATATAATTTGTCATTTAAATTTCAGTAAAAAAGATCATCACAAAATTGAAAATATTGCTCAATTATCAAGCGAAGTTTTTAAGCCAATTTTCGTCGGAATGTTTATAATAATTTTAGTTTACGTGCCGATTTTAATGTTCTCGGGAATCGAAGGAAAAACTTTTAATCAAATGGCGTTAAACGTAATAATAGCAATGCTTTCAAGCATAATAGTTGCCTTTTTATTAATGCCAATTTTATGTTTTTATTTCATCGATAAAAACTATCACAAAGAAAATAAATTTTTTACAATTTTTATAAATTTTTATCGAAAAATTTTAAAATTATCACTAAATAATTCAAACAAAGTAATCATTTTATGTTTTATAATTTTTATTTTTTCATTAACACTTTTTACCAAAATTGAAAGCGATTTTTTACCAGATTTAAATGAAGGCGATATTGTTTT